>JAXDHW010000024.1:0-4209 GCA_034664365.1 Thermoleophilaceae bacterium | reverse complement strand
GTGCTGGTCAACGAGCTCAACACGATGCCCGGCTTCACCACCACGAGCGTGTACGCAAAGCTCTGGGAGGCCTCGGGGCTGCCGTACGCGGAGCTACTCGACCGGCTGGTCGAGCTCGCCGTGGAGCGGCACGCGGCCGAGAGCCACTACCGCTACTGAGAGAGCCGGAAGAGCCGCACGTTGGCGATCTCGGCGTGGTCCTGCGCGGGTGGCAGCTTGAAGATCCAGATCAGGTAGTAGCGGTAGCTGCGGCCGCGGGTGTCGAGGTAGACCCTCTTGGCTGAGGTGACGGTGACCGACGCCAGCTCGCCGCCCCAGTCGGGGAAGGTGTCTGCGCCCGCGCCCTGCGGCTCGCCGTTGTCGGAGCCGTAGACCTTGACGAGGAAGCCCGGCGTGGCGGTTCGGATGTCGATCCGGCGGGCGGCGACCTCGCGGCCGGCGTCGACGTAGAGGCCGACCCCCGGCTTGGCCCCCAGCGTGCGGGCGCTGTAGTCCTCCGTCTTCCACGCCGTGGTGCCGTCGCCGTCCACCGCCTTGGCGACGTCCGCGGCGTGCTCCGCGCGGTTCTCCCCGTACGGGTCGTAGTCGTGCGCGGCGGCGATGTGGACCGAGACGAGGTGCGCCGGCGTCTTGGCCCGCGCAGTGCCGCCCTGCCGGCCGGGACCGGCGTTGGTGGCGAGCAGGAGGATCGCGGCGGCCACGCCGAGGGCGGCGAGCAGCGCCAGTGCCGCGTAGCGGCCCGGCCGCCGGAGCCGGCCGGGCGCGATGTCCGCCGTCTCGTCGGACAGCGTGCGCAGCACCGTGGTGGCCTCGCCGGTGACCTCACCATGACGCGCGGTCTCGATCGCCAGCGCCTGCTCGAGGTCCCACATCATCTCGTCGACCGAGGCGTAGCGGTTGCGGCACTCCTTCGCGGTGGCGTGGTCGATCACGGCGGCGAGAGCCGCCGAGACCTCGGGCCGGGCGCGCTGGATGTCGGGCAGCGGGTCGCGCACGTGCTTCATCGCCACGCCCACCTGGCTCTCGGCCTTGAACGGGACCTCGCCCGCGAGCATCTCGTACAGGCAGATCCCGAGCGAGTAGATGTCGGACTGCTCGTTCACCTCCTCGCCCATCGCCTGCTCGGGCGCGACGTAGTCGGTGGTGCCGAGCACGCGGCCCGTGGCCGTGAGGCTCCCGTCGTCGAGCGCGCGCGCGATGCCGAAGTCGGTGACCTTCGCCCGGCCCTCGAGGTCCACGAGCACGTTCTGCGGCTTCACGTCGCGGTGCACCAGGCGCTCGGAGTGCGCGGCCGCCAGCGCGCGGGCGATCTCGATCGCATACGCGACCGCCTCCACCACGGGCAGACCGCCGCTGTGCTTGATCCGCGCCTTGAGCGTCTCGCCCTCGACGTACTCGAAGACGATGTACGGATGCCCGTCGTCCTCGCCCGCGTCGATCACCGTGACCACGTGCGGATGTGAGAGGCGGGCCACGGCGCGGGCCTCCCGGCGAAAGCGCTCGTGCTGGAGCGGGTCGTCGGAGAGCGCCCGGTGCATGAGCTTGATCGCCACCCAGCGCTCGAGCGTCTCGTCGAAGGCCCTGTAGACGGTCGACATCCCGCCGGAGCCGATCTGCTCCTCGAGCCGGAAGCGGCCGTTGAGAAGGGTGCCGATCACTGTCGTCTATTTTGCGCTCGGTGCCGGCGCAAGTGCGTTACTACACGGATCCCGCATGCTCCTGGTCGTGGGCGGCGGAGCCCAAGCTTCGCCGGCTGATGTGGGAGTTCGGTGAGTCGCTCTCGTTCACCTGGGTCATGGGAGGACTCGCCCGCGACTATACGAGCAAGAAAGGCGTCTACTCCTGGCTGCTCGAGCACTGGCTCGAGGTTGCCGCCGAGAGCCGGATGCCGTTCGACCCCCTGCTGTGGAAGGAGGGCCCGATCGCGAGCACCTACCCGTCCTGCATGGCCGTGAAGGCCGCGCAGGAGCAGGCGGACGACGGCGGCTACCGCTACCTGCGCGAGCTGCGCGAGGGGCTCATGTGCTTCAGGCGCAAGCTCGACACCACCGAGGCGCTCGTGGAGGCGGCGCGGGGGGTGGGGTTGGGCGTGGAGCGCTTCAGGATCGACCTGGGGTCGAACGCGATCGTGGAGGCGTTCGGGGCCGATTTGGAGGACACGCGGCGGGAGGGGGAGCGGTTGCCGTTGCCGTCGGTGGAGTTCCGCTCGGGCGATGACGGCGTCCATGGGGTGTACGGAACAGCGAGCTATGACGAGCTGCGCGCGGCCGCGATTGCCGCCGGGGCGGAGCCGGTCACCGACGAGCGCCCCGACGTGAAGCAGGCCCTGACGCGCTTCGGCCGGATGGCGACCCTGGAGGTCGAGGAGGTCTGTGGCCTCCCCGAGCCGCGCGCTCAAGCGGAGCTGTGGCGCTTGGCGGCGGAGTGGGAGGTCAAGCCGCTGCGCGTCCTGACCGGCTGGCTCTGGGAGCTCGCCTAGGGCGGAACGTCCCGGAGGCCACCCTATGGGGTGCTCTCCTGGACGTTGCTACCGAGCAGCGGCCGGCGCGACGCCGGCGATTCGCCACGGCTGGGCGTCCGGGCCGTCCAGGGCCATCACCCAGCGTTCGGTGAAGTCGGTGGCGGTGGAGCTGCTGCCGGAGACCACGTCGGTCGTGTCGCGGTCCTGCACGTAGCGGGTGCCGGTCACCTCGACGTCGATCGTCATCGTCGGCGGCTTGACCGCCGCGTCGAGCGCGGCGATGTGCACGCGCCGGATCTTCGGGCCGCGGACCACGAGCCGCGTGCGACCGCTGGGGTCGCCCGGGTGCAGGAGCTCCGCCGCGGCCTCCGGGCTCGCCACGTCGAGCAGCGCCTTGTCCTCGCCGTCGATCGCCTCGGCCCAGCCCGCCACGGCCCGCCGCGCCGCCGTCTCGAGCACGTCGGGAGCGAAGCGGCCGTCGGCCAGCGACAGATCGAGTGCCGCCGCCCGGGCGTCGCCGTCGAAGTCCAGGTCGGCCACGTCGGCCACCTCGAACCCCGGCGTCACCTTGTCCGCCACCGCGCCCTCCACGAGCGACTCGTCGCGCAGGCGCTCCGTGTCCGCCCACGGCGTCGCGACGATCTCCTCGTCGAGCTGGTGCTTGCCCTCCTCGAGCTGCTCGATCGACAGGAGCATCCAGTCGTCGCCCTGCTTCCCGAGCGTCCAGTACTCCTTCAGCGTGCGCGTCCTCGAGGTCGCGCCGTCGGCCATCACCTCCTGGCCGGTCTCGGTCTTCACGTAGTCGCTGAGCGTGGCGTCGATCAGGACCACGACGCGGTCGTCCTTGTCGTCCTCGCGGTTGACCATTCCGATGTAGCGGACGCTCGGGTCGCCCTGCACCTCCACGACGTTGTGCCAGCCCTTCCTGTCGAAGTCGTCGAGACGGCGGACCCATTCGATCGACAGGTCGCGGCCCACCATCCGCGACAGCGCCCCACGGTCGCGCGCCGTCCAGGCCGCCTGGATCCGGCGGAAGAGGTCGGCGGCCTCCTTGCGCACTGCGTCCGCCGCGAAGTCGGGGTCGTCCTCGGCCGCCTCCGCCGAGGCCCGCGTCACCCGCTGGTCGCGCTCGCGGATCTTGCGCCGCGCGAACGCCGCCCCGATCCACGAGACGATCAGGAAGATCACCACGATCACGCCGATCACGAGGATCCCTCCGAGCGAGATGCCGCCACCGCTGCCGGAGCCGCCGCCGTAGCCGCCGCCACCACCGCCGCTGTAACCCCCACCACCTCCGCCGCCGTAGCCGCCGCTCCCGCCACCCGCGGCGGCGAACGCGTCGACGGGCAGGGCCAGGGAGACGACGACGGCGAGCCGGAGCACGCCGCGACGGTAGCTGGCTGTCGCCGGGCGCGTCAATCGCCGCTCAGGCGGCGGCGAACCCGTCGCCCGTGCCTATGAGCCCCGGCACGCGCACCACGCCGTCCTCATCGGTCGCGTGGCCGATCACCGCGGCGCCCGCGTGATGGCCGTCGAGCAGCTCCACCGCCGCGTCGGTCTGATCGGCCGGCACCACGCAACAGAAGCCGCACCCCATGTTGAAGACCTCGAGCAGCTCCGCGTCGGCGGCACCCGAGCGCGTCGCGATCAGCTCGAAGACCGGCAGCCGCGGGAGCGGGTCGGAGATGTCGTAGCCGACCGGCGCCTCGAGGCGCAGCAGGTTGAGCAGGCCGCCGCTCGTGATGTGG
>JAXDHW010000002.1:0-7192 GCA_034664365.1 Thermoleophilaceae bacterium | reverse complement strand
GCTCGGAGGCGTTCTGCACGACCAGCGCGTCGGTCGGAGCCACCACGAGCGCGCGCGCCGTGAGCGTGTGGGGCGCGATGAACGAGACCACGAACCCCTCCACGCCCCAGGCCAGCACCGGCCCGCCATTGGCCAGGTTGTAGCCCGTGGACCCGACCGGCGTCGCCGCCACGAGACCGTCGCAGCGGACCCGGCCGAGCTGCTCCGAGCCGACCGAGTACTCGAGCATCGCCACGCGGTTGTTGGCGCGGCGCTGGAACGAGATGTCGTTGACCCCGATCAGCCGGCTGCCGTCGACCTCGATCTCGAGCGCGGGCATCCCGAGCACCTCGTAGTCGCCCCCGAGCGCTCGCTCGATCCCGGAGTCGAGCTCCTCGCGCTCCACGGTCGACAGGAACCCGATGGCGCCGTAGTTGAAGGCGAAAACGGGCGCGCCGCTCTGGGCGCACGCGCGCAGGGCGCCGAGGATCGTGCCGTCGCCGCCGAACACCGCGGCCAGGTCCGACGGCCCGTCGGCCGCTGCCCCGAGGACGCAGCCGGATCGTTCCTCCAGACCGTGCTTCTCCACCTCGCCGGACGGGAAGCGCGTCTCGATCCCGCGCTCGCACGCGACGTCGATCAGCCGCTGGATCGCGGGCCCGGTCTCGCCGGGGTACTGATGGCTGAAGACGGTGATCGAGCGCGGCGGGTTCAAGGCTCGACCTCGGCCGCGGCCGCCTCGACGTTCTCCCGCGCCCCCTCGCGGCCGGGCTCGGCGAGCCACAGGAACGACTCCTGGTTCCCCGCCGGGCCGGGCAGCTCGGACGACGCGAAGCCGAGCACGGACCAGCCGTCCGCGGCCACGCCGGTGGCCACCGCCGCCAGCGCCTCCCGGCGCGCCGCCGAGGACCGCACGACCCCGCCCTTGCCCACCCGCTCGCGGCCGACCTCGAACTGGGGCTTGACCAGCGCGAGGCAGTCGAACGGCGCCGCGGCCGCGGCGAGCACCGCCGGCAGGACCTTGAGCAGCGAGATGAACGACACGTCGACCGTGATCAGCTCGGGCGGATACGGCAGGACCTTGGGCTCGAGCTCGCGCGCGTTGGCACGCTCGACAACGGTCACGCGCGGGTCGTTGCGGAGGCCCCAGTCGAGCTCGCCGTAGGCCACGTCGAGGGCGACGACATGCGACGCCCCGCGCTTGAGCAGGCAGTCGGTGAATCCGCCGGTGGAGGCGCCCACGTCGAGGCACCTGCGCCCGCTGGGGTCGATCCCCAGCCGATCGAGAGCGTTGGCGAGCTTGGTGCCGCCGCGCGAGACGAACGGCGGTGGCGCGTCCACCGCCAGCTCCACGTCGTCGCGCACCATCTGGCCCGGCTTCTCGGCCGCGCGGCCGTCGGCGCCGATCCGAACGGAGCCCGCGAGCACCGCGGCGGCGGCCCGCGAGCGGCTCTCGAACAGCCCTCGCTCGACCAGCAGGGAGTCGACTCTCGCCTTGCTCACGGCCGGGAGCGTATCTGCGCAAAGCGAAACGGCCCGCCGAGGCGGACCGTTTCGAGGGAGGAGTGATGCGTATGTGTGATGCTGCGGGAGAAGCTTGTGTCTTCAAGCTACCCACGGGCCGCCGGGGGTTGTGTGCGGCGCGGCACAGAGGCGTCTACGGCTGGCGCGGCTCCACCTGAAGGAGCTCCCCATGCTCATGGTCGACCTGGAGGGTCGCGTGGTCGATCTGGAAGCGGTCGCGCAGGAGCGTGGCGAGACCGAGGCGCGCGGTGTGGCAGTCGGTGTCGCGCCCGACGAGCACGTGGGCCGACAGCGCCGGGAAGCCCGACGTGACCTCCCAGACGTGGAGGTCGTGGACCTCCACGACGCCCGGCTGGCCGGCCAGCGCGCGGCCGATCGCATCCGGGTCGACACCCTCGGGGGCCGCCTCGAGGAAGACCCGGCCCGACGCCCGCACGAGCGTGTAGCCGGAGCGGATCATCAGGGCGGCCACCGCCAGGGACGCGATCGGGTCGGCGCGGTCGAAGCCCGTGGCGAGGATCACCACCGCGGCCACCGCGGTCCCCATGAAGGCGTAGAGGTCCGTGACGATGTGCTGGAGGGACCCCTCGACGTTGAGGCTGCGCCGCTCGGCCCGCGCCAGGATCCAGGCCGCTCCCAGGTTGACGGCGATGCCCGCGAGCGCGACCGCGAGCACAAGGGCGCCGTCCACGTTCGGCGGCGACACGATCCGTCGCACGCCCTCGTACGCGACGAACGCGGCGAGGACCAGCAGCGTGACGCCGTTCGCCTGCGCCGACAGGATCTCCGCGCGGCCGAGGCCGTAGGTCATGGCGCCCTTCGCGGGCCGGGCGGCCAGCCGCGCTGCGACGAGCGAGAGGCCGATGGCCGCGGCGTCCGTGAGCATGTGGGCGGCGTCCGAGAGCAGGGCGAGCGACCCCGCCACGATCCCGGCGACCACCTCCACCGCCATGAAGCTGAGGATCAGCGCCAGCGCGGCCGCGAGCTTGCGCGCGTCGGCGGCAGCCCCGTGGTGGTGCGCGTGGTCGTGCACACCGACAGCCTAAGCGGGGCGTCCTACGTCAAGAGCACGGAGGAGCGGCTGCCGACGGCCTCGAGCACCCGCTCGACGACGGCCTCCGGCGTGAGGCCCACCTCGGCGTGGAGCAGCGACGGCTTGCCGTGGGTCACGAACCTGTCGGGCAGCCCGACGCGCATGAGCCGCGTGTCGCGCGCGAGGTCGTGGTCGAACAGGTGCTCGGCCACCGCGGATCCGAAGCCGCCCTGCACCACCCCGTCCTCGATCGTCACGATCAGCTCGTGCTCCGCGGCGAGTGTGCCGAGGAGCTCGGCGTCGAGCGGCTTGGCGAAACGCGCGTCGGCAACCGTGACCGAGAGGTCGTGCTCCTCCAGGAGCGCCGCCGCCCTGCGGGCGACCGAGACGCCGAAGCCGTAGCCGAGCAGCGCCACGCGGTCGCCCTCCTGGAGCACCTCGCCGCGGCCGATCTCGACCGCGCGCGGCTCGCTCGCGATCGGGACGCCCTCGGCGGCGCCGCGCGGGTAGCGCAGCGCGATGGCGCCGTCGTCCCAGAGCACGGCCGTGTGGAGCATGTCGACGAGCATCGCCTCATCGCGCGGCGCCATCAGTGTGATGTTGGGCAGGCAGCGCATGTACGCGATGTCGAACGCGCCGTGGTGCGTGGGTCCGTCGTCGCCGACCAGGCCGGCGCGGTCCATCGCGAAGATCACGTTGAGGCGCTGGAGGCACACGTCGTGGACGATCTGGTCGTACGCGCGCTGGAGGAAGGTCGAGTAGATCGCGGCCACCGGCTTCATCCCGCCGAGCGCGAGCCCGGCCGCGAACAGCACCGCGTGCTGCTCCGCGATCCCCACGTCGTAGTAGCGCTCGGGGATCGCGCGCTGGAGGATGTCGAGCCCCGTGCCCGAGTTCATGGCGGCCGTGATCCCCACGACCCGCTCGTCGCGCTCGGCCTCCGCCACGAGCGCCTCGCCGAAGACCGTCGTGTACTGCGGCGGCGCCGGCGGCTCCGCGCTCGACGCCGAGGCCTTCTTCTTCGGGGCGGCCTTGCGATCGACGATCGACGCGGGCTTGGCGGCGTGCCATTTCTCCATCCCCTCGAGGCCGCCCTCCTCCGCCGGGGCGAAGCCCTTGCCCTTCACGGTCCTGATGTGGACGACGACCGGGCGGTTGGCCTCGAGCGCCTCGCCGATCGACTCGCGGAGCGCCGCCACGTCGTGCCCGTCGATCACGCCCACGTACGCGAGGTCGAGCTCCTCGAAGAACAGGCCCGGGGCCCAGAACGCCTTGATCGACTCCTTGAGCTGCGGGCCGAGCCGCTCGAAGCGCTCGCCGATCCCGGCCGGGATCTTCGTCAGCCCGCTCTCCACCGCCTCGCGCGCGCGGTACATCTGCGGGTTGAGGCGGATCCGGTTGAAGTAGCGCGAGAGGGCGCCGACGTTCGGAGCGATCGACATCCCGTTGTCGTTCAGGACGATCACGATCGGCATGTCCATCCCGCCCGCGTTGTGGAGCGCCTCGAACGCCACGCCGCCGGTGAGCGCGCCGTCGCCGATCACCGCCACGACCCGGCCATCCGGAGCGGCGCCCTGCCGCATCGCCTCCTTCAGCCCGACGGCATAGGAGACCGACGTGGATGCGTGGCCCGCGCCCATGATGTCGTGCTCCGACTCCGGGATCGAGCAGAACGGGGCGAGGCCGCCGTACTTGCGGATCGTCGAGAGCCGATCGCGGCGTCCCGTGAGGATCTTGTGCGGGTAGGCCTGGTGGCCGACGTCCCAGAGCACCTTGTCGCGCGGGGAGTCGAGCAGACTGTGAAGCGCCACGGCCAGCTCGCACGTGCCGAGGTTGGCCCCGAAGTGACCGCCGATCTCGCCGATCGTGTCGATGATCAGCTCGCGCACCTCCTGCGCGACCTGCTGGAGCTGCTCGTCGCTGAGGCCGTCGAGGTCGCCGGGACCGTTGATGTTCTCGAGGAGGCTCAAGTCTGTCTCGTGAGTATGTAGTCGGTTATCTGCTCGAGTGTCGCGGTTCGGCCGCCCGTCTCGGCGAGCGCGGCACGCGCCTTCTCGTGCGAGGCCGCGGCCAGCTCCCGGGCCCGCGCCAGGCCGAACACGCTCACGTAGGTGCGCTTGCCCTGGCGCTCGTCCGATCCCTGCGGCTTGCCGAGCGCTTCCTCGTCACCCGTCACGTCGAGGATGTCGTCGACGATCTGGAAGAGGACGCCCAGCTCCGCAGTGAAGCGGCCGTAGGGAATTGTGGCAGGGGTCGGCATGCCCGTCCAAAGGAGTACGCATTCGACGGAGGCGCCGATCAGCCGACCGGTCTTGAGCTCGTGCACGTGGCGGAGGCCCGCCGGGTCGAGGTCGTCGGTCTCTGTCACGTCGAGGTACTGGCCGCCCACCATCCCGCCCACGCTCGCCGCGTCGGTCAGCCGCCCGAGCGCCGCCAGCACGCGGTCCGGCTCGCCCGTCTGGCGCTCCACCACCAGGCGGATCGCCTCGGCGAAGAGCCCGTCGCCGGCGAGGATCGCCACGTCCTCGCCGAACGCCACGTGGCAGGTCGGCTGGCCGCGGCGGAGCTGGTCGTCGTCCATCGCGGGGAGGTCGTCGTGGATCAACGAGTAGGTGTGGATCAGCTCGAGCGCGGCCGCCAGCGGAAGCACGTCCTCCGGGTCGCGACCGACCGCCTCGGCGGTGGCGAGCGCAAGGACCGGCCGGATGCGCTTGCCGCCCGCGAGCAGCGAGTGGCGCATCGCCTCCTCGAGGCCGCCCGTCGCGGGCTCGCGCGCGAAGCGCAGGGACTCGAGGTACGCGTCGACCCGCTCCTGGAGGTGGGCCGGGTACGTGGCCTCGGCGGCGGGGACGCTCAGAGCAGGCGCTCCTGACCGGGCGACTCGTCCGGCGCGGACGCCCGGCGGTCGAGCGCGGAGCCGACCTGCGCCGCCAGCTGGGCGCAGCGCTCCACGAGCTCGGCCGCCTCGTCGGCGTCGACGTCGTCCGCCCGCAGCCGCTCGGCCGCGCGCTCGAGCTCCGCGATCGCCGCGTCGAGCTCGTCGCTCACGCCGTCGCCGCCTGGTCGCGCTGCACCGATCCGAGGATCCCGTTGAGGAACGCGGGCGCCTCGGCGGAGCACAGCTCCTTCGCCGTCTCCACGGCCTCGTCGATCGCGACCTCCGCCGGGATGTCGTCGCGATGGAGCAGCTCGTGCAGGGCGACTCGAAGGATGTTGCGCTCGAGCGGGGCGATCCGGTCGACGGTCCAGTCCTGGGCGTAGCGCTCGATCAGGCCGTCGAGCTGCTCGAGCTCGCCGTCGACGCCGTCGGTGATCTCGCGGGTGAAGGGCGTTGCGCGCGGGTCGACGAGGTCGGCCAGCGGCCGCCCGGTCACGTCGCGCTGGTAGAGGGCGAACACTGCGGCCCTGCGCTGGTCGGTCCGCCGCACGCTCGCCTCCTAGGCGCGGGAGACGTACTCGCCGGAGCGCGTGTCCACGCGTACGCGGTCGCCCTCGTTGACGAAGAGCGGCACGCGGACGGTGACCCCCGACTCGAGCTTGGCGGGCTTGTCGCCGCCCCCGGAGGCCGTGTCGCCCTTGACGCCCGGCTCGGTCTCGGCCACCGCGAGCTCCACGGCGCTCGGCACCTGCACGTCGGCCGGCTGCTCGTCGACGTAGAGCACCTCGACCTCCTGGCTCGGCAGGACCCACTTGAGCGGCTCGGCGACCTGACCCTCCGGGACGGTGATCTGGTCGTAGCTCTCGAGATCCATGAAGTGCGCGTCCGACCCGTCCGAGTAGAGGAACTGCATCTTCCGCGTCTCGGTCCGGATCGGCCTGAACTTCTCCCCCGCGCGAAACGTCCTGTCGATCGCCGCGCCGTCGCTCGTCCGCTTGAGCTTGGTGCGCACGAACGCGCCGCCCTTGCCCGGCTTGACGTGCTGGAACTCGACGATCTTGAAGACCACGCCGTCGACCTCGATGTGGGTGCCGTTCCTGAATTGGTTGGTCGAGATCACCGCGCCCAGTCTAGGAGCGGCGCGTGGAAGACTCCGCCCGATGGCGTCCGGCTCCGATGCGGCCAGCTTCGAGACCTCGGCGCGGGCGTACGACCGCCACGTGGGTCGCTACGGGGCGGCGCTCGCGGCGGAGCTCGTGGATTTCGCCGGTGTCCGGCCCGGAGCGCGGGCGCTCGACGTGGGGTGCGGGCCCGGCGCGCTGACGGCTGCGCTCGTGGACCGCGTCGGGGCGGGCAGCGTGGCCGCGGTCGACCGATCCGCATCGTTCGTCGCGGCGTGCCGGCGGCGGCTCCCGGGCGTCGACGTGCGGGTCGGGTCCGCCGAGCGGCTGCCGTTCGCGGATGGCGAGTTCGACTTCGCGCTGTCGCAGCTCGTCGTCAACTTCCTCGACGACGCGCACGCGGGTGTCACTGACATGCGCCGCGCAACCGGCGACGGCGGTGTCGTGGCGGCGTGCGTCTGGGACTACGCGGGCGGGATGACGATGCTGCGGGCCTTCTGGGACGCGGCGCTCGCCGTCGACCCCGAGCGTGCCGGCGAGCTGGACGAGGGGCGGCGGATGCGGTACTGCCGGCCGGACGAGCTCGCGACGCTGTGGGAGGCGGCCGGCCTGGTGGAGGTCGAGTCGGTGCCGATAGTCGTCGGCGCGCAGTACGAG
>JAXDHW010000236.1:0-8819 GCA_034664365.1 Thermoleophilaceae bacterium | reverse complement strand
CGACGAACCCGAGATGGACGAGGACCCAGGCCGCAGGGCCCCCGGAGTGCGCGTAGACCGCGTGACCGTCGAGTAGACCGAGCACGCCGCGGTCGAGCACCACGTACCCGAGGGAGACCAGGAGCGGCGCCCAGTCCTCGTACATGGTGAGCAGCGCGACCATCACGAAGAAGTGGAATTGCGCCTCGATGAGGCCGTGGGTCATGTGGACCAGCACGGCGGAGCAGGTCATGAAGCTGAGCGCCATGGTCGCTGCGCGAACCCGATGTCCCCCACGGACGAACTGCGCGAGTAGCGCCACGGCGATCACCAGCGCCGCATACGCGATCACCGACCCCAGCGGGCGACCGAGCGCCACGGCGAGGACCGGCAACGCCCACGCGTGCGCCCACGTGACGCGCAAGAGCCAACGCTGCCTGCGATCCCACACCTCGGGAGGCAGCATGTCTCCTCGCGGAATGGCGTCGATCAGGCGACCGCGCCGAGACAAGCCACGATCGGCATGCATCGGGATTCCGTTCGACCGCATGCTTTCTGGGTCGGCGGGATTCGCCCCTCGGCGCATCCTGCGATCGACCGGTCTTACGGACTAGGTCCTGATCCGATCGGCCCAGCCGGTCGGCCAGCGCCCGGTCTCAAGGATGGCGCCTATGCGCCCGATATGCCCCGGGTGGAGGGCTACCACCACTGCGCGTTCTGTGGGTGGTCTCGGACCGCCGACTCGTCAACCGTGATGCCGCCGAACTGCGAGCGGTGTGGCGCGACGCTGCGCGTCGCCACGGCATCGCAGATCGACGGCTACGACGCGTCCACCGCCGGTGTGGTGCCGCCGTCCAAGAGCCCTGACATCACCGGACTCTTCGCCGTCTTCGTGATCTGGCCAGTGCTCGTGCCGCTGGTGGGCATCCGAGTCGGCTCGCTGGCCTTCGGCGTGCCGCTCGTGATGCTGATGTTCGGAGCGTCCCGGGCCGCGAAGGCCGCGGTCAGGGCGCGGTCGGGACGGAGCCTCGTCTGGTGGCTCATGTGCGTGGCGGCGGCCCTCGGCGCGGTCGCGTCGGCCGTCACGGTGCTTGCGCCCACCACCGGATCGCTCGCGCACGCGGGTTTCTACTTCGGCATCGCCTCCTCGGCCTGCCTGCTCGCGGCGATGTGGGCTCTCGTTCGGGTCAGCGCCCGCGGCGCGCGCCTCGAGCGCGTCGTGGACGCCGCGCTGCTCCTTCTCCTGATCACCGCGCTCTCGACGTACTTCGTTGCGATCCCCGGCTTTCTCCATGGGGATTCCGTGCTCACGCTGGTCTTCGTGATCGACCTGAGCGCAGTGCTGTTCGCGAGCTTCGCCGCCGTCATCCGCCGCGAGCCCTTCCACCGCCGGGTGGGACGGACGCTCGTCCTCACCATGACGAGTGTCGCCATCGGCGACGCCTTCGTCGCTCTGGCCACGACCGGCGTGCACATCAGCCAGAACGCCACCGCGCTCATGTGGGCGGTTGCCGGCTTCGGTTGTGCGTACGCGGCCGACGAGGAGCCCGGCCGCGACGTCGTCGAGGAGGAGCCGGACGAGGCGATGGGCAGGAACTGGGTCCTCGTGCGCGTCGTCTTCCCGCTGATCGTCATCCTCGCGTTCCCGGGCACCGCCATCCCGCTGTGGGCGTCCGGACACCTCAGCGTCTGGGGCGGGACCTATTACGCCGCCTGCTTCGTGATCGCGCTCTGCATCGCGTTCGGGCGCCAGGCATTCCTGCTTCTCGACAACCGCCTGGCCGTGGCGCGCGAGCGGGCGCTCCGCAAGGACGCCGTCCGCCGCAGCGAGCAGCTCGAGGCGCTGACCGGCCTCGCGACGACGATGACGCAGACGCTCGAGGAGGAGCCGATCGTGCGGCGCTCGCTCGAGGTGCTCCACAGCGCGGCGCGCGCCTCCAGCTCGGCGCTTCACACCGTCGTTCAACAGCGACTCGTGCTTCGCGCCGCGCATGGCGACTGGTACGGCGAGCATCCATGGGCAGACCGGATGGACCCGGTTCCCACGGCACCGTGGGAGGTCGAGACCCGAGGTGGCCGCCAGGTCGTCCGGCTCGCGCTCACCACGCGCGGCAAGACGCTCGGCGCGGTCACGCTGGTCCGTCCCAAGTCCGACCCGTTCGTCGAGGACGAGCTCGGGCTGCTCGGACTGCTCGTGGACGAGCTCGCGGTCGCGATCCAGCACGCGCGGGATTACCACGAGCGCCTCGAGCAGGCGATCCGCGATCCGCTGACCGGCCTCTACAACCGCCGTTTCTTCCTCGAGGCCGTCGGCAAGGAGATGGCGCGGACACGCCGCTACGAGTCTCCCGCCTCGCTCGTCCTGATCGACGTCGACGACTTCAAGGACGTGAACGACGGCTCGGGTCACGCCGCCGGCGATCAGGTCCTGCGCCGGCTCGGCCAGGTGGTCGAGCGTGCCGTGCGGCCGATGGACACGTTCGCGCGGATCGGCGGCGAGGAGTTCGGGCTCCTGCTTCCGCAGACGACGCAGGTCGACGCGCTGCTCGTGGCGGACCGGATCCGCGTGGCGGTCGCGCGCGCGGAGCTGATTCCCGGCCGCCGGGTGACGGTCAGCGCCGGAGTCGCCTCCGCTCCCGACGACGGCGTCGACGCCGACGAGCTCCATCGCAAGGCGGACTGCGCGCTCTACTGGTGCAAGCAGCACGGCAAGGACATGTGCGCCGTCGCGAGCGAGGCCTCCGAGCACCCCACGGGCATCGAGGAGTCGGCATCGCTGCATCACCTCTACGGCATGGTCGAGATACTCGACTCCGGCCCGCTCAAGACGCGCGCCCACTCGCAGACCGTCGCCGCCTACTCGGTCGCGATCGGCAGGGCGATGGGGCTCGAGCCCGCGCAGCTCATCAAGCTGCGCCGCGCCGCCCTGCTCCACGACGTGGGCAAGGTGTCGATCCCGAGCGAGATCCTCAACAAGCCGGCCGCGCTCACCGACCAGGAGTTCGAGATCGTCCGCGGCCACTCGGCGACGGGTGCGCAGATGCTCGAGCACGCGGGGCTGCGCGACGAGTCGTCGTGGGTGCGCTGGCACCACGAGCGCGTCGACGGGCGCGGCTATCCCGACGGCCTCAACGGCTCCGAGCTGCCACTCGAGGCGCGCATCCTGTTCGTCGCCGACTCCTTCGAGGCGATGACCTCCGACCGGCCCTACCGCGCCGGCCTCAGCGCAGAGGCAGCGATCGCCGAGCTCGAGCAGTGCGCCGGCAGTCAGTTCGACGAGGACGCCGTGCGGGTCCTCGTGGGGCTGATCGGCGGCGGCGAGCTCGGCCTGCCCGCCCCCCAAGAGCTCCTCGCGCGCGGCACTACCGCCGCCTGAAGGCCAGCACCGTCCGCGCGTCGATGCGCGCATACGGTGCGCCCGGGTGTGCCGTGTCCCAGTCGAAGTCGTAGGTCTCGCGCGCGTAGTCGGCGAAGCCGCCCGCGGCTGGGCCGCGCGGGTCGATCTCGGTCGCCGTGCCGTGCACGAGCACGAGGAACGTCTCCGACCCTTTGGTCACGCTGCCGCTGACGGCGGGGTTCGCGCGGATGTTGCGAAAGCGGGTGGCGTGCGGCGAGGACCCAAACCAGAAATGGCCGCGGAAGAACAGGCCGTCGACCGGCGCGACGCGCGGCTCGCAGCGGGGGGTGACCGTGGCCAGGTCCAGCACCTGCACGCCGGGCAGCTCGCCGCTCATCTCCCGCGCGTCCAGTCGCGTCTCCTCGCCCCAGATGTGACGCAGGTGCTCGCCGGCGCGCGCGAAGCTCGCGTCGAGCAGGCGCTGCAGGTCTTCGAGATCCACTTCCGTCTCGTGCACCGTCGCGGAGCTTATGATCCGCACATGCGGGCTGCCTACAGCCACGCCACGCTCGCGCAGCGGGCCGCGATCGCGCTAGGGGCGTTCTACGTGTTCAGCGGCGTGGCGGGCCTGATCGTCAATCCGGACTTCGGGACCGGCGCGGGCACGAGCGCGGAGCAGTTCCTGATCGACTGGAACGGCTGGCACGCGGTGCTGACGCTGGCGCTTGCGGCGACCGCGTTCCTTGCGGCCGCGCGGCCGGCGTGGGCCACCGGGTTCCAGGCGTACAACGTGGTCGCCAACGCCACGACCGCGGTCTGGGCGCTGTTCGACTCGACGCCGCTCGGCGTTCTCGACCTTCCCCACGTGGCGACCGACGTCGTCCTGCATTTCGTCGTGTCGGCCGTCTCGCTGGTGGTGCTCGTCATCCAGCTGCGGCGGGACCGAGCGACTCCGGCGGCGTTCGGCTGATCCGCCGTCAGCCCTCGACGCCGACCGCGACGTCGCCCGTCCGCGGCAGCGGCCGCCAGCCGGCCCGCACTCCCTGGAGCGCGCTCACGGTCGACTCGATGATCACCAGGTACATCAGCTGGCGGTACACGAACTGCTGCAGCGGCAGCGCCCAGAGCGGTCGCAGCGGCTCGCGGTCGAGGCGGAAGGCGAAGACCGCGATCCCGAACTGGACGACCCCGAACGCTCCCCACGCGGCCAGCACCCGCACCGGGTCCGTGAAGACGATGCCGTACAGCGCGAACAGGTCGATCAGCGGCGCGGTGATCGGCAGCAGGATCTGGAACAGGAACATGTACGGCAGCGCACGGCGGCCGATCCGGCGCTGCTTGGGGTCGCGCGAGAACAGCGCGCCGCGGTGCTTCCACACCGCCTGCATCGTGCCGAACGACCAGCGGTAGCGCTGGCGCCACAACGTGCCGAAGGTCGACGGGGCCTCGGTCCACGCGCGCGCCTCTTCGGCGTACACCACGCGCCAGCCTGCGCGGCCGACGGCGAGCGTCAGGTCGGTGTCCTCGGCGAGCGTGTCGCCGGGCACCCCACCGACCTCGTCGAGCACCTCGCGGCGAAACGCGCCGATCGCGCCCGGCACGGTGGGCGTGCACTGGAGCACCTCGTACATCCGGCGGTCCAGGTTGAAGCCCACCACGTACTCGATGTGCTGCCAGCGGCCCAGCAACCCGCCGCGGTTGCCGACCTTGGTGTTGCCCGACACCGCGCCCACGTTCGGGTCGACCAGCGGCGCGACCAGGCGCCGAAGCGTCTCGCGCTCGAACAGCGTGTCCCCGTCGACCATGACGACGACCGCGGCGTTGCTCAGCTCGATCCCGGTGTTCAACGCCGCCGCCTTGCCGGCGTTGTCCTGGCGCACGAGGCGCACGCCCTCGAGCTCGAGCCCCTCCACGACGCGGGCGGTTCCATCGGTGGAGCCGTCGTCGACCACGATCACCTCGAAGTCCGGGTAGTCGCTCGCGGCGAGCGATCGCACCGCGCGCTCGATGCCGACCTCCTCGTTGTAGGCGGGGACGACCACGACGGCCGGCGGGAGGACCTCGTCCGTGGCGGCCGCCGCCCGGCGGCGGCTCGTGCGCGTCTGATGGGTGGCCAGCCCGAGCAGCAGCAGCGCGCGGCCTCCCACCAGCAGCCCGATCACGAGCAGGACGACCGAGAAGAACGCGATGAGCGCGAAGGCGACGCGCACGCTGAGCTCGAAGGCTGCGCCGCGGGCGCGCTGCCACCCGCTCGCCGGCGGCTCGGCAACGCCGGGCCGCAATCCCGCGAGGTCGGAGAGCCGCACGAAGCGGAAGCCGCGGGCCCTGAGCTCCGGGATCAGCCGCCGCAGCGCCGCGACCGTCTGCGACCGGTCGCCCCCGCCGTCGTGGAGCATGATCACGCCGCCGGTCGAGCCGGGCGGGCTCGCGTGCGCGACTATCGAGGCGACGCCGTGCCGCTGCCAGTCCTGGCTGTCGTAGTCGGCGAGCGCGACGTAGTAGCGGCGTCCCACCACCCGGGCCAGCTCGCGCTCCTGGCGCGCGTCCACGGCGTCGGGCGTGGCCGAGTAGGGCGGGCGCACGAAGCGGGCGTAGCGCCCGGTGATCCCGGCGAGCACCGCCTCGGTGAGCTGGACCTGGAGCCGCCGCTGCCAGAGCGATCCCTCGGTCAGCGCGGTGTGCGTGAAGGTGTGGTCGCCGAGCTCGTTGCCGTCGTCGGCGAGCCGGCGAACGATCGCCGGGTGGCGCGCGGCCTGGCTGCCCACGACGAAGAACGTCGCCGGCGCGTTCGCGTCGCGCAGCACGCGCGCGATCCGGGGAGTCCACTTCGGGTCGGGCCCGTCGTCGAAGGTGAGCGCGATCCGCCGGCCCGGCGCGGGCTCCACCGATACGAGGCGGTCGCCGCGCGCCGCCAGCAGCGGTCGCTTGTGCGCGAGCGGAGCCGTGGAGCCGCCGCCGTGCGGCTCGCTGCTGGCGCCGATCGTATGCGCCGAGATCCCCTGGAACGTGAGGACCACCACCACGACCAGCGCGCAGAACGCGAGCAGCCGCCAGTGTCCGGGCGGGCTCCAGATGCGCCGCCGGATGCGAGCCCGGGCCGTGCGGTGACGGAGCCGGCGCTCAGACCGACGGCTTGCCATGCGCCGTCGTGCGCGTGGGGTCATGCCCGGGCGCTGCGCTCGACGACCCGTGCGGGGCGGTGCTCTGGCCGCGCCCCGACCCGTTGCCCGTGGTCGTGGTGGAGCCGCCGCCGTTGCCGTGGGTCTTGCCGCTGGTGCTCGAGGAGGGTGTCGTGCCGGTCGCCGACGGGGTGTTCGCGGAGTTGCCCGGCGAGGAGGCGGAGCTCGAGGGCGAGCCGCTCGTGCCGCGCGTGGATCCGCGTCCGGCGACGCCGGCCGCGTCGTGGCGGCGCGCGGCCGACGACGCTCCACCGCGAGCGGACACGCTTCCGCCGCTGCGTGCGGACGCCGCTCCCCGGCGCGCTCCACTCGCGACGCTGTCGGCCGCGGCCGCGAGTGACGACAGCGGCCGCGCCGGCCGGAGGTCGGCCTCGCTGGCGGACCGCGGCGACGGGAGCTTGGAGAGCTGCGCGGGCTCCTGGGCGGCGCGGATCGCGCCCGCGAACGGGATGTCCGAGACCGGCAGCAGGCCGAGGCCGGCGAGCAGGAGCCCGCAGAGCCAGAGCATGAAGAGGCTTCCGAGGATCCGGCCCGCCACGCGCAGTCGCCGCGCCCGGCGCCCGCTCGGGTCGACGAGGATCGACGGCGCCGCGGCGGGCGCGCGCATCCCGCGCAGGTCGATCACGCGGATCGGAGCGTCTGCGCCGGTGGCCGTGGGGGATCCCGCCATGGTGGGCATCACCGGTGGGAACGCCCGTTCGGCGCCAAGGTTGGGCGATTGCGGGCGACTGCCGGTTTGCTCCTCGCGTGCGCGTGGAATAAGTGGCCCGGGTGCGGAGGCGTCCGACAGGGGGGCAGGGTCATGTCTCGCCGCGAGCCATCACGGTCGCCGCGGTCCTCCTCGCGCTGCTCGCGTTCGCGCCGGCCGCCGCCGCCGCGCCGGTCACCAAGCACGACGTGACGATCACGGCGAGCGACGGCGTGAACCTGTCCGGGGACGTCCACCTTCCCGACGCGAAGGGGCGCTACCCCGCGATCGTGGACATGGAGCCGTACGGGCGCTCCTCCTCGACGACGTACCTCAGGGACGGCTACGCGCACGTGAACACCGACGTGCGTGGCAGCGGCAAGTCCGGCGGCTCGCTCTGCCTGCTCTGCTACCGCGAGCAGCAGGACGTGAAGGAGGTCGTGGAGTGGGTCGCGCGCCAGCCGTGGAGCAACGGCAAGGTGGTGCTCTACGGCTACTCGTACTCGGCGATCACTGCGCTGCTCGGCGCCGCGCGCAAGCCACCGCACCTCACGGCGGTGATCGTCGGCCACCCGCCGACCGACCCCTACCGCGACGTGATCTGGCAGAACGGCCTGTACCTCCAGGGCTTCGTCGCGCAGTGGTTCGCCGGGCAGACGGCCGCGCAGTCGATCGGCGCCGGCCCGCAGTCACAGGCGCTCGACCGCGCCCAGCAGGAGTTCGTGCTCGAGACGCGCCTGCTCCCCCTCGACGGACCGGTCTACAGGGAGCGCTCGGTGATCGCGCGGATGAAGCGGATCAAGGTGCCGACGTACGTCTTCACCGGCTGGTCCGACATGTACTCGCGCGGGGACATGTGGCTGATCGACGGCCTCGCCGCCAAGCACAAGCTCCTCTGGATCGACGCGAGCACGCACCACGGCAAGGGCCACGGCGGCGAGGTGGGCGCGCCGTACGGGGACGGGAAGGATCCGCTGGGCGAGCTCGCGGCGCTGAGCGCCGAGGCCCCGAAGGGCGAGGTCAGGGCCTGGCTCGACCGCTTCGTGAAGGGCCGGCGCAACGGCATCGCCAACAAGCCGCGCGTCCGCTACTTCGACATGGGCGACCGGACGTGGCACGCCGCGCCCAGCTGGCGATCGGTCACCAAGAAGCGGCCGCGGCTCTACCTGTCGGGCGCGAAGAGCGGCACGGCGCACTCGGTTAACGACGGCACGCTGGCGTCCGGGCTGCCGACGGGCCGCGACTCGTACCAGGAGTCGTACGTGTACGACCCGACGGCCGGCAGCAGCATCCCGATCGACAGGGAGGGTCCCGACGGCTTCCTTCCCTACGCCCCGCTCGACCAGCGCTTCGACGAGCCGCACGGCCTCACGTACACCACGCCGCCGCTCAAGCACGCGCTCCACCTGGCGGGTCCGTCGGAGCTGCGCTTCTGGGCGATCACCGAGGGCAGCGACATGGCGTGGGTCGGCCGGCTCGTGGACGTCGCGCCGAGCGGATCCGCGCGCCTGATCACGTCCGGCTGGCTGCGGGCAAGCTTCCGCCGCGTCGACCCGAAGCGCTCGCGCCCCGGCGCCCCGTACCTTCCCGACGACCGCCAGGTGCCGGTCACGCTCGGGCTCCAGACGCTCTACCG
>JAXDHW010000367.1:0-3060 GCA_034664365.1 Thermoleophilaceae bacterium | reverse complement strand
GCCGGCCGAGACGCTGCTGCTCACGGTCGAGGGCTTCGGCCCGCCCGCGCCCGAGGTGCGCGCGCTGTTCGACGACGGCGCCGCGGCCCGCGACGAGCGCCTGCGCGAGGCCGTCCGCCAGGCCCGCGCCGCCGCCGGGCCCGGCGCTGCGCTGCGCGTCCTGGAGATCGACCCTGAGTCGCGCGTGCCCGAGCGCCGCGTCGTGCTGACGCCGATGGACCCCTGAGGGGTCCGCGGTGAGAAACCTCTCCCGGTGGGGACGTGCGTTGATGCGTTCGAGGATCGAGCGGGGCGCGTCACCGTGCGAGACCTGCCGGGAGAGGTCATGAGTCCCGGCCCGCGCCGGATCGGGGAGCCGCGGCCGGTGGCGGTCCGCGCGGACGCCGTCGGCATGCCGCTGGTGGTCGACGGGCGAGCCGTCGACGCCGTCCGCGAGTCCTGGCTCGTCGAGGACCGCTGGTGGACCGAGCGTCCCATCCGGCGGCGCTACTGGGAGATCGTCACGACCTGCGGGCGCAACGACGTCGTCTTCCGCGAGCTGGGGGAGGGGCGCTGGTACCGCCAGCGGTAGGTTCGCCACGAGTTCGCGCGTGGTTTTTCACACCCGCGTGCTGTTCTGTCACACGCCGTCCGCAAGCCTCAGCGGCATGCGATCCCTGCGTGCCGAGTGCGGCCAGGCGACGGCCGAATACGTCGCCCTGATCGTCCTGATCGGGGTGCTGCTCGGCGTCGCGGCAGGCGTCACGGCCACCGGCGCGCCGGGGACCGTCAACGCTGTCCTCGGCCAGCTGCGGCGCGCGCTGTGCCTCGTCGGCGGCGGCGACTGCCCGCTGGCGCCGCGCCTGCCCTGCACCGTCGCGAGCACGCGCGACACCCACCACGTCAGCCTGAACCTCGGCATCGTCCGCCTCGACGAGGACACGATCGTCCTGCGCGAGCGCCTGTCCGACGGGACGATCCGGCTGACGGTCTCCCATCGCGACGGCGGCGGCGTCGAGGGCGGGGTCGGCGGCAAGGGGAAGGTCGACGTGCGCGGGCACGAGATCGGCTTCGAGGCCGAGGCGCGGGGCGGTATCCAGGGCATCCTCGGGCACGGCGAGGTCTACTACGCGCGTACCGAGCGCGAGGCCGACGAGCTGCTGGATGCGATCCGCGCTGGCGGCGGCCCGCGCGCGAGCGAGGTCTTCTTCGCGGGCGGCGTGCGTGCGCTCGGGCGTGTCGATGGCGGCGGGGCGCATGTCCTGAGCGGGCGGCTCGACGGCATGGCGGACGCGATGCTCGGGTTCCGTCACGACCGGCGCAGCGGGCGGGACACGATCTCGCTGAGCGCCGGGTCCTCCGGCATGGGGCTCGTCTCGGCGGTCATCGGCGGCGACGCCGGCGCCCTCGAGGGCCAGGTCGTGCTGGGGCTGGCGCTCGACCGCCGTCACCGGCCCGTCGAGCTGACGGTGTCCGCGACCGGCAAGGCCGCGGACGGTGCCACGCTGCCCGCCGGGATCACGGACGCGCTGAGCCAGGCCGCCGATCCGCGGACGTCGTCGAACACGGGCGGGCGCCGGTGGGAGCTCGGCGCGCGGGTCGACCTCCACGATCCGGCGATCGCCGCCGCCTGGAATGCCTTCCGCAAGGCGCCCACGAGCAGCGCCGCGATCCGCGCCTTCGGCGAGCAGCTGCGCTCCCACGCCAGCCTCGACGTGCGTGACTACCGGCTCGACGGCTCGACCAGCGGCATCTCGGGGTCGCTCGCACTCGGGCTCAAGATCGGCGGCGAGTACGAGCACGCGACCGACCACGCGCAGCTGCTGGCGGCCGTGACGCGGCCGCCGCTGGGGCTGTGGGAGCCGCGGGTGGACTGCGTGGGGGCGGTCGCGTGACGGTGCGGCGCGGCGCACGGCGGCTGTGGACGGGCGGGGCGGGATGAACTGCATCGATAAGAGGTGGGTTCGGTCGCCGGGCGAAGGCGCGGCGAGGCGCTTCTGCGAGGAGTCGCCGACTCGCGGTCATGTCGACTTGACCCCTCATGCCGGGGTCAACTCACCCGATCGCTCGAAGATGCCACCGGCGATCCGGCCCGACTCCCTTATCGACGCGTACGCCCCCAAACCACGCTGGCGCATCGAGCTAAGCGCCGGCACCGCCGCGCCCGCACGAGCTGCACGAGCTGCACGAACTCGCCCATGCCCTCCGAACCGTCTGCGAACATGTGTTCGTATGGTGCCCTATGTCGAGCTGCACTGCCATTCCGCCTTCTCCTTCCTGGACGGCTCCTCGCAACCCGAGGAGCTCGTGGCGGCGGCGCTCCAGCGCGGCCACGGGGCGCTGGCCCTGACCGACCACGACTCGCTCTCGGGCTCGATGGAGTTCGCGCACGCGGCGAAGTCGCTCGGGCTGCGGGCGATCCACGGCGCGGAGGTCACGCTCGCAGACGGCCGCCACCTGACGCTGCTCGTTCGCGAGGAGGCCGGCTGGCGCAGCCTCTGCCGGCTGCTGACGTGCGCTCACGCCCACACGCGCGACGGCCCGCAGCGCGATCGCACGGAGCCGGCGACGAGCCTCGACGACGTCGAGGCCCACAGCGAGGGCCTCGTCTGCCTCAGCGGCTGCGCGCGCAGCGGCGTGCGCGACGAGCCGACGATGCGCCGCCTGCTCGCCGCCTTCGGCCGCGACGCCTTCCGCGTCGAGCTCCAGCGCCCGCTGGCCCGCCACGACCGCGCGCTGAATCGCGGGCTGGCGGGGCTCGCCGAGCGGCTGGGCGTCCCCACCGTCGCCACCGGCAACGTCCACGCGCACACGCTCGAGCGCGCTCGCCTGCAGGACGCTTTCGTCGCGATCCGCGAGCACACGACGCTCGACGCCTCCGAGCCGCTGCGGCGCGGCAACCACGCGCACGTGCTCACGACGCCGCCGGCGATGGCGGCCCGCTTCGCCGACCATCCCGAGGCCGCAGCCGAGTCCGTGCGGCTGGCCGAGACCCTGACGTTCGACCTCACCCACGACCTCGGCTACCGCTATCCCGGCGCCGAGGACGCGGGCGCGATCCGGGCCCTCGCCGAGGTCTGC
>JAXDHW010000366.1:0-3405 GCA_034664365.1 Thermoleophilaceae bacterium | reverse complement strand
CGAAGCGTGGCGCGGCTGCCCTCCTTGGCGACGAGCTGGATCGCGGCGCCCGCGGAGCGGCCCATCTGGCCGCCGCGGCCGGGCGTGAGCTCGACGTTGTGGACCGTGGTGCCCGTGGGTATCGCGCGCAGCGGCAGGCAGTTGCCGGGCTGGATGTCGGCGCCGGTGCCGGACTGGACCGTGGCGCCGACGCGCAGCCGGCTGGGCGCGAGGATGTAGCTCTTCTCCCCGTCGGCGTAGTGGAGCAGCGCGATGTAGGCCGTGCGGTTGGGGTCGTACTCGATGGCAGCCACGCGCGCCGGGACGCCGTCCTTGCGGCGCTTGAAGTCGACCCTGCGGTAGCGCCGCTTGGCGCCGCCGCCGCGGTGGCGCGAGGTCTTGCGGCCGCGCGAGTTGCGCCCGCCGCTCTTCGAGAGCCCCTCGGTGAGGGACTTCTCGGGCTCGGTCCGCGTGACCTCGGCGAAGTCCGAGTAGGTGGCGAAGCGACGGCCGGGGCTGGTTGGCTTGGGGCGCTTGAGCGGCATCGTCTACTCCCCGATCTCCTGGCCCTCGAACAACTCGATGTGGTCCTCGGGATGGAGCTGCACGATCGCCTTCTTCCAGCCGCGTGTCTTGCCGGACGTGTAGCCGCGGCGCTTGGGCTTTGGGCGCACGGTCATGGTGCGGACGTCGAGCACGCGCACGCCGAAGATCTCCTCGACGGCCTGGCGGACCTGGGTCTTGTGCGCGTCGTCGTGGACGCGGAACGTGTACTTGTTGGCCGTGAGGAGGGCGTAGCTCTTCTCCGACACGATCGGCTTGATGACCACGCTGCGGGCGTTCACGCGCTCGCCTCCTGCTTCGCGCGCTCGGGGGCGCGCGCCACGGCGGTGAGCTTCTCGAGCGCCGCCTCCGAGACGACCAGCCGCGGAGCGCGAATCACGTCGGCCACGCCGACGGCGTCGGCGGGGAGCACCTCCGCCGCGCTCAGGTTGCGGAACGACTTGACCGCCGCCTCCTCGCCCTCGCGCGCGAAGACGACGAGCACGCGGCCCTCGGCGAAGCCGGCCAGCGCCTCGGCGGCCTGACTCGTCTTGGGGGCGTCGAACGCCCCCGCGTCGATCACGGCGAGCGTGCCGCGCTCGGCCTGGGCGGTGAGCGCCGCACGCATCGCGCGCCGGCGCGCCTTGCGGTTGACCTTGACCGCGAACCCGCGCGGCTTGGGGCCGAAGGCCACGCCGCCGCCCGTGCGCTGCGGGGTGGAGAGCGCGCCCGCGCGGGCGCGGCCCGTGCCCTTCTGCCGGAACGCCTTGGCGCCCGTCATCGCCACCTCGCCGCGGGTCCGCGTGGAGGCGGTGCCGCGCCGCTTGGCGTTGAGCTCGGCCCGCACTGCCTCGTGCACGAGTGCCATGTGGAAGGGCTCGCCGAAGACGTCGCCGTCGAGGTCGACCTTGCCGGCCTTGCCGATGTAGGGGGCGGTCGGCTTAGCCATCGGTACGGATCTCCACGATGCAGCCGCGCGGGCCCGGCACCGAGCCGCGCAGCAGGAGCAGGTTGTCGTCCGGGCGGACGTCGACGACCTCGAGCCCGCGCTGGGTGATGCGCTTGTTGCCCATCTGACCCGGGCCGCGGATCCCCTTGAAGACGCGCGACGGCGTGGCCGAGGCGCCGATCGAGCCCGGGGCGCGGACGTTGTGCGAGCCGTGGCTCACGGGCCCGCGCGAGAAGTTGTGACGCTTGATCGTGCCCTGGAAGCCCTTGCCCTTGGAGGTGCCGGAGACCTTGACGGTCTGGCCCTTCTCGAAGACCTCGACGGTGACGGTCTCGCCCACCTGGAGCTCGCCGGCCTCGTTGCGGAACTCGGCGAGACGCCGGAGCGGCGGTGCGTCGGCCTTCTTCAGGTGCCCGCGCTGGGCCTTGGTGAGGCGCTTCTCCTTGACCTCCGCAAAGCCGAGCTGCACGGCCTCGTAGCCGTCGCGCTCGTGCGTGCGGATCCCGGTCACGTGACAGGGGCCGGCCTCGACGACGGTCACGCGCTCGACCCGGCCGTCCTCGCCGAAGACCTGGGTCATCCCCAACTTTCTTCCGAGCAGAGCAGCCACCGGCGCCTCAGATCAGCTGGATCTGGATGTCGACGCCGGACGGCAGGTGATCGAGTCGCTGGAGCGAGTCGACCGTCTTCGGCGTCGGCTGAAGGATGTCGATGAGCCGCTTGTGCGTGCGGATCTCGAAGTGCTCGCGCGAGTCCTTGTCCTTGAACGGACTGCGGATCACGCAGTAGACGTTCTTCTCGGTCGGCAGCGGCACCGGGCCCGACACGGTCGCGCCGGTGCGCGTGGCGGTCTCCACGATCTCGCGGGCCGCCGTCTCGATCGCCGAGTGGTCGTAGGCCTTGAGCCTGATCCTGATCTTGTTCTGCGTAAGTGCGGCCATGGTGTGGATGCTCGTCCGCGCCGGAGCCGCCAGTCTGTGGACGTGCCGAGGGGCGGGCTCGCTTCAGCCCGCCCCTCGGAAGTCCTTCAAGACTTCGTCGGCTGCGTCGCTACTCGACGATCTCGGTGACCACCCCCGAGCCCACCGTGCGCCCGCCCTCGCGGATGGCGAAGCGCAGCCCCTGGTCCATGGCGATCGGCTGGATCAGCTCGATCGTCATCTGAACGTTGTCGCCCGGCATGACCATCTCCGTGCCCTCGGGCAGGTTGGCCACCCCGGTCACGTCGGTCGTGCGGAAGTAGAACTGCGGCCGGTAGCCGTTGAAGAACGGAGTGTGGCGTCCGCCCTCCTCCTTCTTCAGGCAGTAGACCTCGGCCTTGAACTTGGTGTGCGGCGTGATCGAGCCCGGCTTGCAGAGCACCTGCCCGCGCTCGATGTCCTCGCGCTTGGTGCCGCGGAGGAGGCAGCCCACGTTGTCGCCCGCCTGGCCCTCGTCGAGGATCTTGCGGAACATCTCGACGCCGGTGACGACCGTGCTGGCGGTCTCCTCCTTGATCCCGACGATCTCCACCGTCTCGCCGGTCTTGACGATCCCCTGCTCGATGCGGCCGGTGGCCACGGTGCCGCGTCCGGTGATCGAGAAGACGTCCTCGACCGGCATCAGGAACGGCTTGTCGAGCTCGCGCTCGGGCTCCGGGATGTAGCTGTCCAGGGCCGCGGCGAGCTCGATGATCTTCTGCTTCTGCTCCTCGTCGCCTTCGAGCGCCTTGAGCGCGGAGCCGGTGACGAACGGCGTGTCGTCGCCCGGGAACTCGTACTCGGAGAGCAGGTCGCGGACCTCGACCTCGACGAGCTCGAGAAGCTCGTCGTCGTCGACCATGTCGGCCTTGTTGAGGAACACGACGATGTAGGGGACGCCGACCTGGCGGGCGAGCAGGATGTGCTCGCGCGTCTGGGGCATCGGACCGTCGGCCGCGGAGACCACGAGGATCG
>JAXDHW010000051.1:0-2707 GCA_034664365.1 Thermoleophilaceae bacterium | reverse complement strand
CGACGGGCACGATCGGCGCGCCGGTCCGCAGCGCGATCTCGATGAAGCCGCCGCGGCCGAAGCGCTGCACCCGGTAGCGGTCGCGGTACGCCTTGCCCGCCCCCTTGACGCCCTCCGGGAAGACGGCGACCAGCTCGTCCTCCTCGAGCAGGCGGACCGCGTTGAACGGCGAGGCCGGGACGCCGCCGAGCTTGCGCATGGCGACCGACACCCAGGGCAGGTCGAACGCCCAGTCGAGCACGAGGAAGCGCGGCGGGCGCGGCAGCGGGTGCTCGCGCATCAGCGCCACGCCCATCATCGTCGCGTCCCAGGGCATGATCCCGGCGTGGTTGGCCACGAGCAGGGCGCGGCCGTGCGCGGGCACGTTGCGGACGCCCTCGGCGTGGACCCGCCACCAGCGGTCGTACATGAACTCGAGAAACGGGAACGCGGCGTCGGCGAACTGCTCGTCGAAGCCCCACTCGTCCTCCTCGTAGCGGCCGCCGAGCCGCCGGGTCGCCGCGTCGAGGCTCTCGCGCGCCTCGCGCGGGAGGGCGAGCGCGGCGTCCGCCAGCGCGCCTGTGAGCCCGTGGCCCCCGTCGAGTCCGCCGCGCAGGGCGCGGAGCGCGCCGATCAGCGGGCGCAGCGGCAGCGGTCCGTCGGTGCCGTCCGGGCGCGGCTCGCTCATGCGGCCGCCGCCCCCGCCGCTTCGCGCGCGGCAACCCAGTCCTCCACGGCCGCGCCCGTGGTGAACCGCGGCCGGCAGCCGAGCTCCTCGCTCAGGCGACTCGTGTCCACGCCGCGGCCGTAGCGCAGCAGCCGCTGGAGGTCCGCGGAGAAGTCGAACATCCCGACGCGCTTGGCGGCGCTCGTTGCGCTCCCGAACAGCGGCGACGGGATCGGGATCGTCGGCCGGCCGGCGAGACGGATCATCCGAGTCAGGCCGATCGTGCCCTCCGCCGCCACGTTCACGGGACCGCGCACGGGTCGCCGGACCGCGGCGACGAGCGCGTCCAGGGCATCGCGCTCGTGGATCAGCTGGATCCGCGGGTCGAACCCGAGGTAGGTCGGCACGACCGGCAGCGAGAGGTACTGCGGGATCTGGGTGGAGCCCGCCGGCCCGATCGACGGCTGGTAGCGGAGCATCGTGCACACCACCGACTCGTGGCGACGGCAGAAGGTCCCGAACAGGTTCTCGATCTCGGCCACGTCGCGCTGGAAGCGCGTGCGCAGCGGATAGAGGCGAGCCATGTCCTCGGTGAAGAACTGCGGCGCCGCGGGCTCCGCTCCGTAGATCCCGGCCGAGCCGCGGACGACGATCGCCTCGAGCGTGGGGATCCGCTCGCAGGCGGCGAGCAGCTGGAGCGAGCCGATCACGTTCACGTCGTGCGCGCGGCGCGAGGACATGCCCGGTCCCGAACGCCGCACGATCTGGTTGTGCACGACCGTGTCCACGCGCGTGGCCGGCACGCGGTCGAGCAGCCCGGGGTCGCGGATGTCGAGCTCGATCAGCTCGGTCCGCTCGAGCGGCGCGCGCGGCCGGCGGGTGTCGAGGCCCGCGACGTACTCCACCTCGGGGTCGTCCTCGAGGATGCGCGCCAGCTCGGTTCCGAGATAGCTCGCGATCCCGGTGATCAGGATCCGGCGGCCGGGCACGTCAGGACTTGCGCTTGGGGGCGCCCGAGCGCGCCTTCGCCGCGCCGCCGCCGGCCTTCCGCGCGGGCAGCCGCTCCTCGATCGCGTCGAGGCGGCGGCCGATGGCGCGCAGCTCCTTGCGCAGCTCGCGCATGTCGTCCGAGGTGGCCGGGCGCCGCTCCTCGATCGCGCCCCTCACCCGGTCGCGCACGGCCTCCGCCCCGGCCTCGGCCCCGCGCACGACCTCGTCCACCACGTCCTGGGCGCGCGTGCGCGTGGTCTCGGCGCTCTCGCGCGTTGCCTGGAGCGTGCGGTCGACGGCCTCGCGGACGGCCTCCGGGAGTCGCTGCGGGGTTGGCTTGCGGTCCGGCATCGGGTCGCCCGCAGTCTTCCATATCGTGCGCGCGGTCTTGGGACCGCCGATCCACCTGAGCCCCGCGGCCGACCTGGCCGAGCGGGTGCTGCTGCCCGGCGATCCCCAGCGGGCCCTGCGAATGGCCCAGGCGCTGCTCGAGTCGCCGCGGATGTTCAACACCCGCCGCGGACTCTGGGGCTACACGGGCACGGCGGCCGACGAGAGCCTCGTGACGATCCAGGCCACGGGCATGGGCGGGCCGAGCGCGGCGATCGTGGTCGAGGAGCTGGTGGACCTCGGCGCGCGCGTCCTGATCAGGACCGGGACGTGCGGCGCACTGGCGTCCGGCGCGGAGCTGGGCGAGCTCGTGACCGCCGCGGAGGTGCTCCCGGCCGATGGCGTGAGCCGGGCGCTCGGCGCCGAGGGGCCGCTGCGTGCGGACACGGAGTTGACCGGCGCGCTCGTGCGCGCCGGCGGCGGGAGCCCCGTGACGGCCGTATCGACCGACCTCTTCTACGACCCGCGCCCCGACATCGAGGACGAGTGGCGCCGCGCGGGAGCGGCGGTGATCGAGATGGTGGCCGCAGCCGTGCTGGCGACCGCGGCGCGCCGCGGGGTCCGGGCGGCGTGCGTCCTGCTGGTGACCGACGTCCTGGGCGAGGACGGATCGCGCCGCCGGATCGAGCAGGAGCGCCTCGAGTCGTGCGAGGAGCGGCTCGGCGCCGTGGCGCTGCGGGC
>JAXDHW010000307.1:0-7158 GCA_034664365.1 Thermoleophilaceae bacterium | reverse complement strand
GACCCGATCCGGTCCATCTTGTTGATGTAGGCGATCCGCGGGACGCCGTACTTGTCGGCCTGGCGCCAGACCGTCTCGGACTGGGGCTCGACGCCGGCGACGGAGTCGAACAGGGCGATCGCGCCGTCGAGCACGCGCAGCGAGCGCTCGACCTCGACCGTGAAGTCCACGTGGCCGGGCGTGTCGATGATGTTGATGCGGAAGTCGTTCCAGTACGCGGTGGTCGCGGCGGACGTGATCGTGATGCCGCGCTCCTGCTCCTGCTCCATCCAGTCCATGACGGCGGCGCCCTCGTGGACCTCGCCCATCTTGTGCGTGCGGCCGGTGTAGTAGAGGATGCGCTCGGTGGTGGTGGTCTTCCCGGCGTCGATGTGCGCCATGATCCCGATGTTGCGCGTCTTCTCAAGTGGGACTGATCTAGGCATGTCGTTCTCTTCTTCGTCTCTTCTTCGCGTCTGGTTTTCGGGCAGAAAAAAGGGCCTCCCCGGGCCCCCTCACTGCTTTGCTTCCACCCGAGAGAAAGGTCTAGCTATCGCCTGGTCGTATCCATGGTCGTATGAGGTACGGGCCGCCCCCGTGAACACCGGTGGCTGAGCCCCCGCAGAGCCGAAAGTCGGCCCGTGAAGCGGGTGGCAATGCTAGCAGCGGGATTCGCCGCCGCCTACGCATTTTCCTCTCTAGCGACGGGATTCGGATGCTCCAGGCGGGCGGTCGCGCGTGGGTCCTGGGCGCGGCCGGATTGGCCGCCGGCGTGCTGCTGATCCTCAGCGAGTTCACGCACCTGGCGTACGTCAAGACGATCACCGCGAGCTGCTCCGACCTGTCCACGTCGGCGCTGCGCGACAGCTGCCTCACGGTGGGCCACGAGAGCCACCACTTCGCGCTCGGGCTGCTCGGTCTCTTCGTGATCATCATGACCTTCGGCGCGGCCGCGGGCGGCAGCCGCCCGGCAGCGATCGCGCTGGTGGTGGCCGGCGCGCTGGGGCTCGGGATCGCCCTGCTCCACGATCTCCCGAACACCGGCAAGAAGGGCGAGATCGGGATCGCCTTCGCGCATGCCGAGGCCCACAAGGGCGTCGGCTTCTGGCTCGAGGTCGTCGGCAGCTCGCTCGCGCTGGCGTGCGGCCTCGCGGCCACGTGGCGGACCCCTCCGCGCCGCGGCGAGCGCCGCCACCGCGCCACCGAGGCCGAGGACGCCGCAGCGGCCTAGTGCCCGCGGTTCGCCGCCCGGAGGATCGAGCGGTCGACGAGCCACTCCACAGGGGCGCGGTCGTCGGTGTAGACCTCGCCGCCGCGGAGCGCGGGAGCAAGCCGGGCTCCGGCGGCCGCAGCGAGCTGCCGTAGCTCGCCGGGCACCCCCTCGGTGCCTGCAGTGAGCGCCCGGACCCTGATCGGCGCGGCAGAGCCAACCAGCAGCGTGTTCACGTCCCGCACGGGGTCCCGCCACACGCTCGCGAACGCCTCGCGCATCGTCGCGGCAATCGCCCGCTCGAGCCGCCGGTCCCCCTCCGGGTGCCCCACGTTCACCACCACCACCCCGCCCGCGGCGAGCCGCGAGCGCACCAGCTCGAAGAACTCGCGCGTAGCGAGGTAGAACGGGATGTAGGGCTGGCGGTAGGCATCGACGAAGATCGCGTCGTAGCGACCAGCGCGCGATCGGCGCATGAACGGCCGCGCATCCGCGGTGACCAGCCGGAGCCGCGGCCCGTGCAGGTCGAACAGCCGGCGGCCGATGTCCGTCAGGCGCCGATCGATCTCCACCGCGTCGACCGCCGTCCGCGGGAAGAAGCGGCCGTAGGCGCGGGCGGTCGTGCCCGCCGCGTTACCGAGGATCGCGAGCCGCCGCGGCGGCTGTGCCCGCACGGCGAACGGCAGGACCAGGAAGTCGTCCCAGTAGTTGTCGGTGAGGTACGACCCCGGCCGGTACTCGGAGTGGATCGCGACCCCCTCGTTCAGCTCGAGCTGGCGCGTCCCGTCCGCGGTCTCCACGACGCGCGCGTACTGGTACGGCGTCTCGGTCTCCTCGATGACGCGGGCGCCGGCGGGCGCCGGCTTGCCGGCCACCGGGGCGACCACGAGAGCGACGACGATCGCGATCGGTGCGAGCAGCGCGGCGGGTCGCAGCGCCGGCGCGCTGACCAGCGCGAGGGCGGCCGCGAAGGCGAGGAACGTCCGCTGCGTGCCCGCGAACGGGACGAGCGCCAGCGCCGACGCGAACGTTCCGACGAGCGACCCGACCGTCGACAGTGCGTAGAGCCCGCCGGTCACCGACCCGGACGCGCTGACGTCGCCGAGCGAGAGACGGACCGCGTAGGGCGCGACCGCGCCGAGCAGCGCGACGGGAAGCCCCACCAGTGCGACGACCGCCACCAGCGAGCCCGCGAACGCGCCGGCCGAGTAGCTGTCGAGTGCGTCGACCGCGACGGTGAGGAAGGGCCGGGCGACGAACGGCACGGCGGCGAGCAGGAGCGACGCGCACAGCACGAGCCGGCAGAGGGCTCGCAGCGTGGGCGCGCGGTCGGCCAGCCGCCCCCCGAGCCAGTAGCCGGCCGAGAGCGCGACGAGCACGGTCGCGATCGTGTTCGCCCACACGATCGTCGAGGCCCCGAAGTACGGGGCGAGCAGCCGGGCGGCCGCGATCTCGACGCCGAGGCTGGCGGCGCCGACGACGACGACGAGCAGCCGCAACGGCGGCCAGCGGCGGTACGGAATGCGCCGCCTTGCAGCGAGCAGCGCTACCAGCGGTAGTGGGCGAACGCCTTGTTCGCCTGAGCCATCCGGTAGATGTCTTCCTTGCGCTTGAACGCCGCGCCCTGCTCGGACTGGGCGTCGGCGAGCTCGCCGGCCAGCCGCTCGGCCATGGTCTTCTCACGACGCGCGCGGGAGAACTGCACCAGCCAGCGCACGGCCAGCGTGCGGGCTCGCGGCGGGGGTACCTCGACGGGCACCTGGTAGGTGGCGCCGCCGACGCGGCGGGAGCGGACCTCCAGTACGGGCGTGAGCGCCTTAACCGAGGTCTCGAGCGCCTCGACGGGCGGGGCGCCGGTGCGGCGGGAGAGGATCTCGAGGGCGTCGTAGACGATCCGCTCGGCCAGCGACTTCTTGCCGTCGATCATCACCTTGTTGACGACCTGCTGTACGAGTCGCGACCCGTGGACCGGGTCGTTCTCGATCGGGCGTACTCCGGCGGCTGCTCTACGGGGCATGCAGTGTTACTTGGCCTTCACGCCGTACTGCGAGCGGGCCTTCTTGCGGTCGGCGACGCCGGCGGCGTCGAGCGTGCCGCGCACGACCTTGTAACGCACGCCCGGAAGGTCCTTGACGCGCCCGCCTCGCACCAGCACCACCGAGTGCTCCTGAAGGTTGTGCCCCTCGCCCGGGATGTAGGTGGTGACCTCCATCCCATTCGTGAGCCGCACGCGCGCGACCTTGCGCAGCGCCGAGTTCGGCTTCTTGGGGGTGGTCGTGTACACGCGGGTGCACACGCCGCGGCGCTGGGGAGCGGCGATCCGCTTCTTGCGCCCCTGACCCGACTTGAGGCCGGGCGTGGCGAGCTTCTTCTTGGGCTTGTTGCGTCCTTTGCGGACGAGCTGATTCGTGCTCGGCATCCGGCCGGCGATGCTAGCAGTGCGGGGCGGGCGGCTAGGCGCTTTGCGACGCCGCGCGTAGCGGCGCGGGGGTGAGCGCGGCGGCCGCGATCACGAGGAGGAAGGCGAAGCTCTGGGCGATCAGGCCGACCGGATCACTGGGCATCGGGTCGCCGAACACGACGATCCCGCCGGCGATCGAGGTCATGGTGGCGGCGGCGCTCGTAACCGTGATGACAGGGACCGCGTCGCCGGTCTGGAGCCCGCGAGCCGACGCGAAGAACGCGATGACCGAGGCCAGGACGGCCGTGAGGAGCCAGGGCGACAGCAGCCCGAACACGCCGTCGGTGCCGATCCCGCCCGTGAGGGCCTTGATCGCCACGTCGGAGACCCCGAACAGGATCCCGGCCGAGGCACCGAGCAGGGCGCCGTGATGCTCGCGCGGCGCGCCGAACTTGGGGAAGAGGACGAGGACGGTGCCGGCGACGAGGAGGCCGGACTCGAAGGCGATCATCCCGGGCGTGGAGTAGCTCGAGTGCGCGCCGCCCGAGTTGGGCAGCGTGACGGCGAGCGTGGCCAGCCCGAGGGCCGTGAAGCCCACCCCGAGCCACTGGCGCTTACCGACCTTGAAGCCGAAGAAGCGCTCGGCGAGGACCGTGAGGCACACGAGCCCGCCGGAGATCACCGCCTGGACCATCGAGAGCGGCGCCAGCGCCATGGCGGCCACGTGCAGGAGCCAGGCCACCACGGCCACGGCCATGCCGATCGCGAACCACTTGGACCTGAACAGGCCGGCGGCGCTCTTCCCGGGGTGGCGCCAGTCGACGTCGGGCGCGCTGTTGGCTCCCCGGTGCTTGTACAGGAAGCCGAGGTTCGTGGTGAGGGCGCATGCAAGCGCCAGCAGGATTCCGATGTCGACGGTCATTTATCAGGGGTGACGGGCGCGGCAAGCCCGTCTCAACGGCGTTGTTTCGAGCTATCGGCGCGAGTGCCTGCCCGCTTGAGGAAGTCCAGTCCGCAATGGAACGGACACCTCTGTCTACCGTAGGTTCCGAAGTCCGAAACCTTGCCCCCCCACGCTTAACCAGGCGTAAAGCACCTTGTGACGATTCGCCGCAGCAGGGGGCCTGCGACACGACACCGTAGAACAGATGGACCAGCCACCGATCCTCTTCCTCGACGTCGACGGCGTCATCAGCCTGTTCGGCTTTCCGGCCGGCGGCCCGCCACCGGGCGCCTTCCACTCGATCGACGGGATCATCCACTGCATCGGCGACCGCGCGGCCGGCCTGATCGCCCGCCTCGGCGAGCGCTTCGAGCTGGTCTGGGCGACCGGTTGGGAGGAGAAGGCGAACGAGTACCTCCCCCACCTGCTCGGCCTCCCCGGTGAGCTGCCCGTCCTGACCTTCGACGGCCGCGCCGTCTTCGGATCCGCGCACTGGAAGCTCGCGGCCATCGACGAGTACGCGGGCGACCGCCCCGCCGCCTGGATCGACGACTTCGTGGACGACGAGTGTCGGGCCTGGGCCGAGCGCCGCGACGCGCCGACGCTCATCGTGGAGGCAGAGTCGGCGACCGGCCTCACCGAGGAGCACGTCGAGCGGCTCCTCGGCTGGGCCGAAGAGGTAACGCAGAGGGCGACCGGCTAGCGCGAGTACACGGCGCCCGCCGGGCCGCGCGGATGCATCCGGTCCATCGCGGCTCGGAGCCGTTGCGCGCTGAGCCGTCCGAATGGCACGGGCACCGCCCGGTACGCGGCGCCGTCCGGGAACGTGAGCCGCCGGACCACGTCGCCCGCGGGGGTCATCTCGGTCACGTACGGCTCGCTCGCCCATGACACCAGCCAGTTCCCACCGGCCATACGGCGGGCGCTGCCCTGTGAGCTCGACCGCCGCGCGGGCGGGTAGGTGAGCTGCTCGAGGAGAGTCGCCGTCCGGTGGGGAGCGTCGATCCGGAAGCGCAGCACGCGCGGCGGCCGCTCGCGGCCGGAGCCGTTGTCGTAGAGGGTGACCGTGCGGTCGGGGAGGACCCGTACGTCGTGCTGGCCGCCGAAGTCCCTCAACCCGTAGTGCGGGTCGCCCACGATCCTGAGGCTCCGCGCCGTGGGGGTGCCCCCGAGCTTCCAGTCCACCCGGCCGCTGCGGCGGTCGATCCGGTAGATCGCGTCCGTGTGGCGTGCCGAGATCAGCAGCCCGTTCCCGTCCGCCGCCAGCGAGTTGATGTGGATCGGGTCCCAAGTGCGCGTGCTCACCGGCAGGCGGCGCTGGATTCGAACCGCGTCCGGCCACCAGCGCCGCGTCTCCGCCAGTGCGATGTGCCCGCGCGAGCTCCAGCGCCACACGACCCGCCCCGCACGAGTGAGCTCCTGCACCTCAGCGTCGTAGACCAGGGCGTTCGCCGGGCCGCCGAACGGCCGCATGTCGGCCCCACGCCGCGGCCGGTAGGCCTCGAGCAGGAAGTGCCCGCTCGGGAGCTCCACGAGCTCGTGCACGTCCGTGGGCACCCCGACCGTCCGGATCCGCCGTACGAGCGCGCCGTCGAGCCGGTGCTCCTCGAAGCCGGTCTGCGGCAGGACGCCGAAGTGCGAGCCCGGCGACGGGTACCACGCGAGGTTGCCGTCCCGGAGCAGCGTCGGGCTCACGGGCTCCCGCCCTTCGGCGACCGAGCGCCACCAGACCGGCGTGCCGCGCCGGTCGAAGAGGACCACCCAACGACCCTTCGGCGTCACGAGGTACCACTCCGCCCGCGGCCGTCCGTGCCGGGTCACGGTCCAACGTGGGAAACCCGCCGGCAGGCAGCGGACGTGGTACTCCGCCCGCGCGCGGACGAACGTCCACCCCTGCCCACCGCGCGGCCCCGTCCCCGGTCCGCAGCGCTCCACGTAGTCATGGACGCCCGGGCTGAAATGCGGGACCAGGGCGCTCGCCGGAGCCGCCCAAGCAAGGGCGGCCCCGGACAGGAGCAATGCGCGCCGAATCGGCGCTAGGAGTCGGCCTTGCCGGAGTCGTCCGGCGGCGTGGCGAGGTCGGCGAGCTCGTCCGCGAACGCGGCTCCCTCGCCGCCGTCGCCGAAGCCGAAGCCCTCGAGGTCGCCGTTGCCGGTGAGGCCCAGCTCGGCCGCCAGCTCCGACTCGTCGAGCAGCCCGATCTCGTCCGGCGAGGGACGCGGGATCGGCTCGGCCGGCTCGATCTCGAGCCGCCGGTAGCGCCTGAGCCCCGTGGCCGCCGGGATGAGCTTCCCGATGATCACGTTCTCCTTGAGGCCCAGCAGGCGGTCGGTCTTGCCCTCGAGCGCCGCGTCCGTGAGCACCTTGGTGGTCTCCTGGAACGACGCCGCCGAGAGGAAGGAGTCGGTCGCGAGGGAGGCCTTGGTGATCCCGAGGATAACCTCGGTGACCTCCGGCAGCTCCGCCTTCTCCTTCTTCAGCCTGGCCATCTCACGAGCGAGCTCGTGACGATCGACGAGCTGACCGGGCAGGTAGCTCGAGTCGCCCCTCTGCTCGATCCGCACCTTCTTCATCATCTGCCGGCCGATGATCTCGATGTGCTTGTCGTTGATGTCCACGCCCTGC
>JAXDHW010000359.1:0-4572 GCA_034664365.1 Thermoleophilaceae bacterium | reverse complement strand
GTGGTACACGGTCCCGTTCTCGCGCGCGAACGCGATCCAGCTCGGGCCTTCGCGCAGGCCGTCCTTAAGCTCGGCCCCGATCTGCCGCGACCACTCCTCGAGCCAGTCGGGCGGGTTGTCGATCATCGCCTTCACCTCGGGGACCTGCTGTGCCTGCTCCTCGGTCATCGCAAGCCCGAAGTCGAAGGGGAAGTCCGTGTCGTAGGTGGAGACGTAGGGGAACTGCCAGCCCATCCGCTGCTTGTAGGCGACCAGCCGGTCGATCGGCGCCCGCGAGAAGCAGATCAGTGTCACGTCGCGGTGGTTCAGGTGGACGAGCGCGCCGTCGAGTCCGTCCCCGAGGTTGGTGCAACCGGGGCAGGCGCCGAGCTCGTAATCAGGCCCGAACATGATGTTGTACGCGAGGAGCTGTGAGCGGCCGTCGAAGAGCTCGGCGAGGGTCTTCTTGCCGTCCTCGGTGTCGAACTCGTACTCCTTCTCCACGGGCACCCACGGGAGCTCGCGTCGCTTCCTCTTTATCTCCTCGTTTCGCTCCGCCTGCTCGGCCTCGAGCTTGGCCAGCGCGTCCCGGGCCGCCTGCCAGTCCTCGCGCGTGCCTATCGCCTGCTCAGGCATCTGTCGCCTCCTGTTTCGACGTTGCCACTGCAGCCTACGCGGCGCCGGTGACCTTGTAGCCCTTGCTGACGAAGACGTGGTGCGGGCCGCTCGTGGCGAACATGTGGACGGCATACGAGCCGTCGCTCAGCTTCAGGACCCGGTTGACCGTGCCCGGGTACTTGGCGAGCGCCGCCGCCTTGGCCTTGTTCGCCGCCGCTCCGGTGACGCGCGTCCCACTCCCGGGATGCCAGCCCTTCGGGACCTGACCGTTCACCGCGGTCGGGACCGGTCCATTGGCCGCTCCCGGCGCCGGAGTCGTGCGCGGTCCGGGACCGGGGGCCGTCTGCGCCGCGGGCGTTGCGTTCGCGGTTCCTGATGCGCCGTTGCCGGAACTCGAGATACCGACCGCCAGGCCGCCGATGGCGATCGCCGCGGCCGCGGCGCCGGCAGCTACGAACCTGGCGCGCTTGTGGGAGAACATGAGACCACTCCTGTCGTTCGATGGGATGCACCGAGCCTCGCGTGTCGCTCTGTGACTCCCGTAAGAGGACGCTCAGAAAGTCATAAGTCTTCGGAATCGCAGGCCCACCCCGGCGCCCCGAGCGCGCTGTTATAAACGCCGGTCCGTGCCCTCCGGCCCAATCACCTTCGCGGTCATCGGCCGCAACGACGGCTCACTCCTGCCGGCCGCTCTCCGCGACGTCACCTCGGCCGCGCGGCCCGGCGACCGCGTGCTCTACGTGGACGGCTCGTCGAGCGACGGCTCCGCGGAGATCGCCCGCTCGCACGGCGTCGAGGTGATCGCGGCGCCGGTCGGCAAGGGTCGCTCGATGGAGATCGCGCTGCGGTCGGCCAGGACCCCGTACCTGCTGTTCTTCGACGCCGACCTCGAGCGGTCGGAGCACAACATCGCCGAGCGATTGCGCGACGCGCTCCAGGTCGAGCAGCCCGCGATGCTGGTGGGGGAGATCACGCAGCCGGGACGGCGCGTGGTGGTGATCCGGCGGCTGCACGCGGCGTTCATGCGCGCCCTCTTCCCGGAGGCGCGGCGGCCGCCGGGCCCGGCGCCGATGAGCGGGTTCCGCATCATCTCGACGGACGTCGACACCGGGCGGCTCCCGCCCGGCTACGGGATCGAGACGCACCTCAACATCCGCCTCGTGATGGACGGCGAGCGCGTGACGAGCACGCCGGTGGGCGAGTACATCGGCCCGACCCGCGGCTACGTCACGGCGGCTCCGATGGGAGTGGAGATCGCGCAGACGATCCTCGACTCGGCCGAGAGCTACGGGCGGCTGTCGCCGTCGATGCGCCCGCGCTGGGAGGCCTGGAGCGTGCCGATCATCCAACTCGCGATGGAGGCCGCGCGCGACCCGTCGCCGTGGGAGGAGCTGAACGAGCGGGCCCGCGAGCTCGCCTGGCGGCCGCTGCCCGCGACCGCCCCCTAGAAAGGAGACAGCCGCCCCCGCGCGGTGCGCGAGGACGGCTGTAGATCGCTGTACGTCTGCTGCTCTGCTGCTACTGGCCGGCTGCGTCGCCCGAGCCCGACCCGCTCGAGCCGCTTGACGTCGTGCCGGAGGCGGCGCTCTCCGCCGGGGCGGCCGCGCTCGACGCGCTGCTGCCCGCGGACGATGCCGCGGAGCCGGCCGACGACGCCGTCGAGGTGGCCTCGTCCTTCAGGCCCGGGGTCGAGCCGGACGAGCCGCTCGAGGACGAGCCGCTGGACGCGGACCCACCGCCCGAGTAACCGCCGGAGCTCGAGCCCGACGCGGCACCGACGCCCGACGAGCTGCCGCTCGACGACGCGCTGGTGGCCGCTCCGCTCGACGTGCCGCTGTACCCGGCGCTGCCGGACGACGCGCTGCCGGCCGACGTTCCCGCCGACGGCGTTGCGCCGCCGCTCAGGCCCGAGCTCGAGCCGCTGCTTGCGGCGGGAGCCGACGACGGCGCAGGAGCGCCGCCCGATGCCTGCGCGGTGCCCGACGTGTCATACGTCGACGCGGTCGTGGCCGCCTGCGTCTGCTGCGGTGCTGCCGCGGCCGAGTAGCCCGACTGCTGCGGCTCCGAAGCGGACTGCATCCCGCCCGACTGGGTCGTACCCGCGGCCGTCGTGCCCGGCGCCTGGCCACTGAAGCCCGGCGTCACGCTCGCGTAGTTGACGCTGTCGTGGCGGTTGCGCTTCTCGACCTTGGTGATCGCACGCCTGACCTGCGCCTTCGAGAACCGCATGCTCTCGAACGGCACGTGCACGACCACGAAGCCCGGCCGGGCCGCGCCCGCGAACCAGCCGGCGCCGCCGCCCGGGTTGGCGTGCGTCGTCCCGAAGAAATGCCCCAGGATCGACATGTACACGTGACCCGCGTTGGCGTAGATCGTCACGGCACCGCTGCCGGGACGGCCCCAGTGCGTGAACTCGCCCGAGACCATCGGGCGGTTCAGGAGCCCGGCCGCGTGCAGGACGGCCGACACCGCGCCGGAGCAGTCGTACGGACCGCTGAAGCTGGCGTTGTGACCGCCGCCCCAGCTGTACGCGTAGTGGTGCTGGTCGATGCGGTTGGCCGCCGCGATCATCGCGGCGATCATCTCGCTGGCCGAGGTGAACGGCCCGCTCGGGACGACCGTCGAGCCGCCGCCCACCGGGCCGCCGCCACTCGAGCCGCTCGAGCCACCGCTCGATCCGCTCGACGCCGGGATCCCGACGCTCGAGCCGGAGCCGCTGCCCGAGGGCAGGACGTCCGCGCCGGCGCTGGCCTTCTTGAGGCTCGCCCGGTGCGACTTGGCCTTCTTCGCGGCCTTCGCGCTCGCTGCGCTGACCGAGGCCACCCCGGCGCCCGACTGCGCGGACGCGCCGCGGAGCGTGTTCTGCGGCGCCTGTGCCGCCAGCTGCGCCACGCCCGAGTGCGGGGCGTAGATCACCATGCCGTCGGGGAACAGCTTGAGCCACGTCTTCACGTCGACCATGCCGGTCGCCGCGAGATGGTGCTTCTTCTGGAACTTCTTGACGGCCTTCTCGGTGACCGGGCCGTAGAAGCCGTCGTCCGGCACGTTCAGCCTGCGCTGAAGCGTGGCGACGGACGGGCTCACGGCCCCGCGCTTGAGGAGGATCCGTTGGCCGGTGTCCGGCTTGTGGGTCCTGGTCGTCTTGGTGTCCTTGCCCGTCACGTTCATCGCACCGGCGATGACGCTGGGAATCACGGGCGTGGTCGCCATGGCGGCGCTCACTGCGAGCGACGCCTGACGGCGACGCGAGATTGTCTTGCGCGCGTCCTCCGCCAGTACGCGGCGGCGGCGCGAGCGGTCCAACGAGCGATCCCACAGCTCGTGTGAGGCCAGATCACGGGTAGCGGTACTCAACAGCGATCTCCTTTCATTCCCGCCTACGAGGTGAGCTGACGGGCTCGCGCTTGGAGATGCGCTACTCCACCGCAATTGGTGGTGATTCGCCCCTGGGCCAGGTCGGCCGGCCCTCTTGGTTCCCCCGTTCCACGCCCCCGGGGGGTGCGCGGATTCGGCGTCTATGTGGGGGACAAAATAGCTGCTTTTGCAGACAAGTTGCGCCGCCCCCCGATAACGGGTGTCAACTGGAGCTGCCTCGGGTAGTGGCCGATCCCGCTCTGGGACACGTACTCTGGGGTCCCGAGCCCCCGTAGCTCAGGGGATTAGAGCGGCTGCCTTCTAAGCAGCGGGTCGCAGGTTCGAATCCTGCCGGGGGCGTCCTGCGGAGTAGGGTCCGCCCATGGAGTTGACAGCGCGGCAGCGGCAGGCGCTCGCCGCGATCTGCGACACGTTCGCGCCGGGCGGCGACGGGCTGCCGGCGGCCTCCGAGCTCGGTGTCGTGGACGCGGTGCTCGACGGCCTCGCCCTCAACCCGCGCGAGGCCGAGCGCAAGCAGGTGGCGCAGCTCATGTCGCTCTGGGACACGCCGCCGCTGACCGCCGTCGGCGGTGGTGGCTGGCACCGCTTCAGCGCCCTGCC
>JAXDHW010000277.1:0-4360 GCA_034664365.1 Thermoleophilaceae bacterium | reverse complement strand
CGGCGAGCCGAGGGCCCGACCGGCTCGGGCTCGGACGCCACGAACCGGGCGGTCAGCCCGTCGTAGCGCCGGAAGGCGGCGAACTGACGCGCGAGCGACTTGAACGACGTCGGGCCCAGATCGCCCGCGCCGCCGGGCGAGAACAGCTCGCTGAGGAGGGCGACCAGGTCATCCTGGCTCCCGCCGTCGCCTCCGCCCGTCCCGTCCGGGCCGGGCCCTGAGAGCGTAAGCGCGTACTGCCCCGGCGGGAGCGCGTGCGGCACCGGCACGTCGAAGCTCACGTGCCGCCTGGAGCCGCGCAGGACCTTGACGGCCGCCTTCACGTGCAGCGCCCCGTCCCGGCGCACGTGCCGGGGCGCCCTCGCGCGCGCGAGATACGCCTGCGCCAGGCCGCGCCGGAGCTGCACGTCGGCCGACATGCTCTCGACCCGGATGCCCGGGAACTGGACCGACTCGAGCAGCAGGGTCGCCTCGTCGGCATCTGAGGCCGCGAGCAGGCCGGCGGACCCCGCGACCGAGTTGTCGCCGACGTAGCGGTTGCAGAAGCGGAGCGGCCGCGCGTGGCCGGCGATCATCACCCGCAGGCACATCCTGGCCGTGGTCCGGCCGGGGTCGCTGTGGAGCAGCCGCACTCCCGCGTCGAGGATCCCGATCGGGGCGACGATCCCCAGCGGCGAGATCCCGATGTTCGACCCGAGGTCGATCTCGTCGGCCACGTGCGAGTCCGATACCAGCTCCCTGCCGGTGTCCAGGTCGTGCGCGTGTATGTGCAGCCTGGTGGTGGACGGGAGCGGCCCGACGGTCCCGGTGACCGCGTTGAGGTAGTCGCCGCTCAGCGTGCCGATGTCGTGGCCGGGCGCGGCCAGCTTGTAGCTCCCGGCGATGTCCCCGTTCGGGTCGTTCACGACCGTGTAGACGTATGCGTCCTGGAGCAGGAGCGAGCGCGGGCCCGCGGCGTCGAGCGGATGCCCGAACCCCCACACGGAGTTACCGTCGGTGTACGCGACGGTGCCGATCGCGCTCAGCGCGAGGTCACCGCTCGAGAGTCCTACCGAGAGCGACGACCCGGGCACGAGCTGCTGCGGCGGGAACGACTTGAGCGGGCCGCTCGGCGCGGCGTAGACCGGCTCGCCCCGCCGGCTGGCGGCGGCGCGGAGCCGTCCGGCGAGCCACGGGGTCAGGCCGGTGAGCGTGAGCGGCGCCGAGAGCTGGCGGCGCGAGGCGCGCTCGCGCGCCGTGAGCCGGCGCGCTCCCTTCACCGGGGCGATCGGCTCGTCCAGGATCGCCTCGATCGGCGTCACGCCGGCGAGCTTGTTGCCGTAGTCGCCGAGCCCGAACGCGACCGCACCGGCGTTGCGCGACACGCCGTGGGCGTCCTTGCAGTAGATCGGGGAGCCGGAGAAGCCGAACCCGATCCCCGTCTCGTCCACGGCCGGGCCGGACGCGCGGATGAGGATCGCCGGGCCCGAAACGTCCTGGATCACGTCGATCACCTCGGCGTCGAACGACGAGATCGTGGTGCCCCTGATCACCGAGCGCCCGGTGCAGTGCATCCCGGCCTTCACGTCGGCGAGGCGCATGATCGGGTCGGCCGCCAGCGCGTCGGTCGCGCCGACGAGCGCGAGCATCACGACGAGGAGGAGGGCGAGTCGCCTCACTGCGCCACACTAACCGCGACCGCGCCATTTGGAAAGCGGGTTGTGTGGCGATCGGGCGGCTCCGGGCCTACAGTCAGGGTATGAGGCTCCGGGCCACGACGGCCGCATCGCTCGCCGCCGCCGCTCTAGTCCTGGCCGTGCCGGCCGGCGTACAGGCGGGGTCGAGCGTGAAGGCTCCCAAGGACGGGAACTACAGCGGGGCGACCGAGCACGGCGGCACGCTCACCGTGAAGATCTCCGGCAAGTCGATCGAGATCGCCGCGATCCAGTTCAAGTGCCACGACACCGTCGGCCACACCAGCCTTCAGGACATCCCGCTGAAGAAGACCAAGCGGGGCTACAAGTTCGGCATCAACGCGCACAGCATCGTGAGCTACGACGACGGCTACCCCGACGAGAACGCTCCCGTGGAGATCTGGGGCCGGTTCTTCAGGGGAGGGAAGGCCGCCAAGGGGACCGTTCGGGTTCGCGCTCCGCGCTGCGGCACCGGCCTGCTCGCGTGGAGGATCAGGCGCTGAGGCAGCGCGGCCTCGCGGCGGCACTCGTCGCCGCGGTGGTGCTCGCCGGCTGTGGGGGCGGCGGCAACGCCGAGAAGGAGAAGCCGGCGCGGGCGCCCGGGGCGAGCGCCCCGTCCGGGCAGGAGCTGCTCGCGACCACCGCCTCCCGTCTGGAGCGGGCGCTCCCGGCACGGGACTGCAGGGTGCTCGGCCGGCTCATGCTCCACAGCGCGCCGCGCGCGGCGGAGCCGGACACGCCGCCCACGGCCGAGGAGTGCAAGCGCATCAGGACGGACGCGGGCAACGAGCTGGCCGGCTTCAGGGCCGTCAGGTCCGTGGCGTACGGCTCCGGCGGCTTCACCGAGGGCAGTGGCCACAACCGCCGCGCGGGCGAGGTCGTCGGGGTCATCTGGGCGCGCGATCGGGACGGTTCGTGGAAGGCCGTCTACGACGCGATCTTCCGCAAGCAGCTCGGGGTCGCGCCGGCTTACGGGCAGACGGCGGACCGGAACGCCGGGCTGTTCGTGCGCGCGGTCGCGGGCGGCGACTGCGACGGGATGTGGCGCTACCTCAACGTCGGCTCGCGCTTCGTGGGCGGCAATCGCGGCGACAGGTCCGCCTTCTGTCGCGCGATCACTCCGCAGTACAAGGACGCGGCCTCCGCCTTCGCGCAGATCAAGGCCGATCCGGGAGCCAGGCCACGCTCGCTCGGAGCCACGCGCGACATCGCGTTCTACGGCCTGCGGCTCCGCAACGGCCGCGAGATGCTGATCGTGCTGAGCGGACGGCTCGGCGGCACGGTCGACATCCACGAGCAGACGCAGCACGACAATCCGAGCGTGCTCGAGTTCGTCACGGTGCGCAGGCCCGCCGAGTAGCGCGTACGATCCCGCGCCGGTGAAGGCGCTCCACCGGATACCGCTCCTCAAGCAGCTCGGTGGCGACCCCACGGCGCGCGGTCGGGCCGCCCAGTCAGCCCGCTCCCGCGAGCTCCGTGCCCGCACCGCGGACGCGGACCGGGTCGTGGACTCGATCTGCCCGTACTGCGCGGTCGGCTGCGCGCAGAAGGTCTACGTGAAGGACGAGCGCATCATCCAGATCGAGGGCGACCCCGACTCGCCGATCTCCCGCGGCCGTCTCTGCCCGAAGGGGTCGGCGACCAAGCAGCTCGTGACCAATCCCACGCGCGAGACGAGGGTCAGGTACCGCCGCCCCGGCGGAACCGATTGGGAGGAGCTGCCGCTCGACCGCGCGATGGACATGATCGCCGACCGCGTGATCCGGGCCCGCGCCGAGACGTGGCAGGAGCGCGAGGACGACAACGTCACCAACCGCACGCTCGGCATCGCGCACCTGGGCGGCGCGACGCTCGACAACGAGTAGAACTACCTCCTCAAGAAGCTCTACACGGCGCTCGGAGCGGTGCAGATCGAGAACCAGGCCCGAATATGACACTCCTCCACGGTCCCGGGTCTCGGGACCTCGTTCGGGCGCGGCGGCGCCACCGACTTCCAGCAGGACCTCCAGAACTCGGACTGCATCGTGATCATGGGCTCGAACATGGCCGAGTGCCATCCGGTCGGGTTCCAGTGGGTGGTCGAGGCCAAGCTGCGGGGGGCGAAGGTGATCCACGTCGACCCGCGCTTCACGCGCACGAGCGCGATGGCCGACCTCCACGTGCCGCTGCGTGCCGGGAGCGACATCGCGTTCCTCGGCGGGGTGATCAACCACATCCTCCAGAACGGCCGCGAGTTCCGCGAGTACGTGGCGAGCTACACCAACGCGGCCACGATCATCTCGGAGGACTTCCGCGACACGGAGGACCTCGACGGGCTCTTCTCCGGGTTCGACGCGGAGACCGGCTCCTACGACATCTCGTCATGGCAGTGGGCCGGCGCCGAGGACCCGGACACCTCGGGCCGGCGCAGCCGCGGCGCGACGCTCGGGGAGCAGGCGCACGGCGCCCACGGTGGCCAGCTCGAGCACGGTGATCCGCCCGAGACCGACCCCACGCTCGAGCACCCGCGCTGCGTCTTCCAGATCCTGAAGCGGCACTACGCGCGCTACACGCCGGAGGCGGTCGAGCAGATCTGCGGCGTCCCGCGCGAGACCTTCCTCGAGGTGGCCGAGTCGCTGTGCGAGAACTCGGGGCGCGAGCGCACCTCCGCGTTCTGCTACTCGGTCGGCTGGACGCAGCACACCGTC
>JAXDHW010000261.1:0-4498 GCA_034664365.1 Thermoleophilaceae bacterium | reverse complement strand
CTGTACTACCTGCGCGGCCGTGTGGGTCGCCGTGCGCGCGTGCGCGAGCGCCAGTACACGGGCCCGGAGCAGGATGCGCTGCTGGTCGAGTCCGGCGGCGCGACCGACGCCGAGGGCGCGCAGGCCGAGGCGGAACCCGTGCCCGCTGACGACGACGCGGTTGAGGCCGAGGCAGCAGGCGGCGAGGCCGCAGAGGGGGGCGGCGAGCCCTCGGGCGAGACCCCGGTCGACGAGAGCCCGGCCGGCGAGACCGCCGGCGACGAGGGTCCGGCCGACGAGCCGGACGCGGCGCCAGACGCCGCAGCCGCCGCTGAGGAGCCCGCCGCTGACGAGCCCGCCGCTGAGGAGCCCGCCGCTGACGCTCCGGCCGACGAGCCCGCTGACGCCCCGGCCGACGACGCTTCCGCGAGTGACGCGGCCGCCGACGAGCCCGCGGCTGCGCCCGCCGGGGACGACGCGGCCGCCGACGAGCCCGCGGCCGAAGCAGCTGAGCCCGCCGGGGACACCGGGGAGGGGTCGGAGGATGGCGGCACGGGGGACGACGCCGCCTCGACCGAGCCTTGAGCACCGCACCCGAGCCAGCGACGGGGGCGCCCGAGAAGGAGCAGGAGAACGGCAAGCGGCCGCTGAACTCGCTGCTCGAGTTCGTCCTGATCGTCGTCGTCGCACTGGGCCTGGCCCTCGCGATCCAGGCGTGGGTGATCAAGCCGTTCCGCATTCCGAGCGGCTCGATGGAGCCCACGCTCGACGTCGGACAGCGTGTTCTCGTGGACCGGGTGACCGGCCATTTCGGCGACCCCGAGCGCGGCGACATCATCGTCTTCCACCCGCCGAAGGGAGCCGAGCAGAAGACGGCGCAGGCCTGCGGAGTCACGCCGAAGCCGGGTCAGCCGTGCCCCCAGGGCACCCCCGAGCGCTCAGATCAGAACTTCATCAAGCGGGTTGTCGCCGTGGGGGGCGACCGCGTCAGGATCGACCACAACCACGCGATCGTGAACGGGAAGCGCCAGAAGGACGGCTTCGCACACCTCACGCCGTGCTCCAACGTCTGCACTTTGCGGACTGAGATCACGATTCCGCCGGGTCACTTTTTTATGATGGGCGACAATCGTGGTGAGAGCGACGACAGCCGCGACTGGGGACCAGTCCCAAAGAAGTGGGTCATCGGACAGGCCTTCTTCACCTACTGGCCTCCCAAGCGAATCGGCACGCTCTAGGCCGCGTCCCAAGCGCAGCGGTCGGAAGCTCTTCGCCTTCGATCGCTCGTTCGAGCGACGGTTCGTCGCCGGAGCGGACGAGGCGGGGCGGGGCTCGCTCGCGGGCCCACTCGTCGCGGCCGCCGTGCTCTTCGACCTCGACCGCCTCACGCTCGGCGCGCGCCGGTCCCTCACGCGCCTGAACGACTCGAAGCAGCACACGGAGGCGGGCCGCGAGGAGCTCTACCCGCTCGTGATGAGTGCGGCGGCCAGGGCCTCGATCGTGGTCCGCTGCCCGCGCGGCATCGATTCGCGCGGCCTGCACGTGACCAACCTCGAGGCCCTCCGCGCCGCGCTCTGCGGGCTCGGCTGCGACGAGGCCCTCTGCCTCGTGGACGGCTTCCGAGTGCCGGACCTCCACCTCGAACACCGCGCCGTGATCGGAGGCGACTCGCGCAGCGCCGCGATCGCGGCGGCGTCCGTGCTCGCGAAGGTGACCCGGGACCGCTACATGCGCCGCGCCGCGGCACGCCACCCCGACTGGGACTTCGACACGAACGTCGGCTATTCGACGCCCGAGCACCGGGCGGCGATTCGCGAGAACGGGATCTCCCCGCTCCACCGGCTGTCGTTCGCGTCGATCGCCTACCAGCAGCTCCCGCTGGGCTGAGCGCGGCGGGCCAACCCGCTCAGAACGCATCGGGGACGTGCTCCAGGGCCACGAGCGCACCGCCCGGCGAGAGCGTCACGTCGATGGCGTCGAATCTCAGTCGAGCGCGATGCGGGCGGCCGCTTCCGGGCGGTCGGTCGCGCAGCCACTGGCCGGCCATCGCGCGCAGGCGACGCCGCTTTGAGTGGCCGATCGCATCGATACCGCGGGCGGGCCCGGTGCGACCCGCGGCCACGCGGGTCTTGACCTCGCAGAAGACGATGCAACGCTCGTCCGCCGCGACGAGGTCGAGCTCGCCGTGACGAGTCCTGAAGTTGCGCTCGAGGACCTGGTAGCCGTGGTCCACCAGGTGCCGTGCGGCGATCCGCTCGCCGAGCGCTCCTCGTGCGCGTCTTGGGTCGGTGGGCATGTCCGCAAGCTACGCGTCCCCGCGTGACACGTGGGTTACGTGTGTGACAACTCGGCGACATGTCCGAAACGGCTCAGTGAAACCCGTGGCGCCGTCGCAAACTCTTTACATACGTAACCCACCCGTTACGTCTATCGGCGTAGCTTCGGCGTCGTGCTCGCAAGCGTCGCCACATTCGCGATCGTCGGGATCGACAGCAGCGAGGTCACCGTCGAGGTCGACCTGCGCCGTGGCCTGCCGGTCTTCGCCGTCGTCGGGCTGCCCGACCGGGCCGTTCGGGAGGCGCGCGAGCGGGTCCGGGCCGCGCTCCTCAACTCGGGTCTGGACTTTCCGCTGCAGCGGCTCACCGCCAACCTCGCTCCCGCGGACGTCCGCAAGGCGGGCCCGAGCTTCGACCTCGCCCTGGCGGTCGCCATCCTCGCGGCCACCGAGCAGGTCCCTCCAGCTGCCGTGGGGGAGTACGCGGTCTGCGGCGAGCTCTCGCTGAGCGGCGCTCTCCGGCCGTTCAACGGCGCGGTTGCGGTCGCCGCGGGTGCGCGGCGCGCGGGTTACCGCCGCCTGATCGTGCCCGAGGAGAACGCAGGCGAGGCCGCGCTGGTGCCGGACGTCGAGGTGTACGGGGTGCCGTCGCTCGATCGCATCGTCGGCCTGATCAGAGGCGAGTGGGAGGCGGCGCCCGCGGCGCCCGCCGCGCGCCCCCCGGTTGCCGGCTCCGGTCCCGACATGGCCGACGTCCGCGGCCAGCGCGACGCAAAGCGCGCCCTCGAGATCGCGGCCGCCGGAGGGCACAACGTTCTGATGGTGGGTCCTCCGGGCGTCGGCAAGACGATGCTCGCCCGGCGGGTCCCCGGGATCCTCCCGCCGCCGAGCTTCGAGGAGGCAGTCGAGATCACGCGCGTCCAGAGCGTCTCGGGGATCGGCGACGGGCGGCTTGCGTCGCGGCGGCCGTTCCGCGCACCGCATCACACGATCTCGGCGTCCGGGCTGGTGGGAGGCGGCGCGGTGCCGCGGCCGGGCGAGATCACACTCGCTCACCGCGGCGTCCTGTTCCTCGACGAGCTGGCCGAGTTCTCGCGCGCCGCCCTCGAGGCACTCAGGCAGCCGCTCGAGAGCGGGTTCGTGGAGATCATGCGCGGCCAGCGCTGGCTGCGGTTCCCGGCCGACTTCATGCTCGTGGCGGCCTGCAACGCGTGCTCGTGCGGACGCTCGGATGGCGAGTGCACCTGCACCGACGTGGATCGGTCGCGCTACCGGCGCCGGCTGAGCGGTCCCCTGCTCGACCGCGTCGACCTTCTCTGCGCGCTGCGCCCGGGAGCGGGCCTCGAGCTCGTCGCGAAGGGCGGCGACGGAGCCGACTCGTCTCGGGCGATCAGGGAGCGCGTGGTCGCGGCGCGCGAGCGACAGCGCACGCGCCTCGCCGGCACGGGGGCGTCCTCCAACGGCGCGATGGACGCGAAACTCACCCGCACGCACGTTCAACTCGCGCGCGGGATCGAGCGGGCGCTCGGCCTGGCCGCGGCCAGCGGCGGGCTGAGCTTCCGCGGGCAGGACCGGGTCCTGCGGCTCGCGATGACGATCGCCGACCTGGACGGGCGCGACCGCGTCGTCGCTGCGGATCTCGACGAGGCCCTCGGCTACCGGCTCGGGGCCGCAGAGGCGGTTGCGGCGTGACTCCGTGCGCCTCGTGCCTCCGACGCACCGCGCTGATCGGACTGCTGTCTCCCCACATCGGCGGCAAGCTCGGCGAGCGCCGCCGCGCGGGCCAGCTCCTCGCGATGCCGGACGAGCGGCTGATCGAGGCGGTCGGAGGCTCGAAGAAGTCCGAGGCGCGGGCGCTGGTCGCGGGCTTCGATCCGCAGGCGCGGCTCGACGAGATGGCCCGGGCGGGTCTCGACGGCGTTTGCCGGCACGACCCGCTCTACCCCCAGCAGCTCACCGAGCTCGGCGATCCGCCGGCGCTCCTGCACTCGACGGCAGCGCGGGCTGCGCTCGCCGAGCTCTACAGCCGACCGGTCGCCGCGATCGTCGGAACCCGGCGCGCGTCCGCTTACGGGCTCGAGGTGGCCACGGCGATCGGCCGCGGCCTCGCCGCCGCCGGCGTCACGGTGGTGAGCGGGCTCGCCCTCGGCATCGACGCCGCGGCCCACCGCGGCGCGCTCGATGGAGGTGGTCCCACGCTCGCGGTCCTCGGCTGCGGGGCGGACAGGCCGTACCCGCGGGCAC
>JAXDHW010000228.1:0-9569 GCA_034664365.1 Thermoleophilaceae bacterium | reverse complement strand
ATCAACGAGAACGACACGACGACCACCGACGAGATCTCGTTCGGCGACAACGACTTCCTGGCGGCGCAGGTGGCGATCCTGATCGGGGCGGACGTGCTGCTGCTCCTGACCGACACCGACGGGCTCCACACCGCGGACCCGCGGCGGGACCCGGCGGCCCGGCTCGTCCCCGAGGTGCGCGACTTCGCCGAGCTCGAGGGGCTCGACGTGGGGATGTCGACGTCGCCGCTCGGGTCGGGTGGAATGCGGTCGAAGGTGGTGGCGGCCGAGATGGCCACGGCGGCCGGGATCCCGGCGGTGATCGCGAACGGCACGCGGCCGGGGACGGTTGCGCGCGCGCTCGCGGGCGAGGACGAGGGGACGCGCTTCCACCCGCAGGAGCAGCGGGTGTCCAGCTTCAAGCTCTGGCTCAAGTACGCCAAGCCGAGTCGCGGGCGGATCGTGGTGGACCAGGGCGCCGAGGCGGCGCTGCGCGACCGCGGCACGAGCCTGCTGCCGGTCGGGGTCGTCGAGGTGGAGGGCGAGTTCCAGGCCGGCGACGCGGTTCACGTCGCGGTTGCGGACGGGGGCGCCGGGGCGATCGGAAAGGGGATCGCGAACTACTCGGCCGTGGAGCTCCGGCGGATCAAGGGGATGAAGACGGCCGAGGTGCGGGCCGTGATGCCGCGTGGCAGCGAGGAGGCGGTGCACCGCGACTACTTCGTTCTCGACTGAGCAGCACGCTCGGTAGTCTCTGAACGGATGCCTCCGAAGCCCCAACCCGGTCCCCCCGCGAGGTCCTAGCGGGCTTGCGGATCGGAGTTCTCGGCGGAGCGTTCAACCCGCCGCACATCGGTCACATGGTGCTGGCGCAGGAGGCGCTGGTCCAGCTCGAACTGGACTCCGTGATCCTGATGCCGATGGGCCGGGCGCCGCATCGCGAGATCGCCGACGACCCGGGCCCGGAGGTGCGCTTCGAGCTCGCGGAGGCAGCCGCGAGCGGCGACGACCGCTTCAGCGCGTCGCGGCTCGAGATCGATCGGGAGGGGCCGTCGTACACGGTCGAGACGCTGGCCGCCATGAAGGAGGAGCGACCGGACGACGAGCTCGTCTGGATCCTCGGTGGCGACCAGGCGGCGGCGCTCAAGAGCTGGCGCGAGCCCGAGCGGGTGCTGGAGCTGGCGACGATCGCCGCGACCGACCGCGGCACGTGGCGCCGGGCCGGGATCTTCGCCGAGGCGGCGCACCTCCGGCACAACGAGCGGCTCGTGTTCTTCGAGATGCCGCCGATCGGACTGTCGTCGACGTTCGTCCGGACACGAGTGGCGCGCGGCGGGCCGATCAGGTACCTGGTGCCGGACCCGGTGGTGGAGCAGATCGAGTCGCGCGGGCTGTACCGGGAGGCGGCGACGGTGCCGGCCTCGTGACGGTCGCCACGCCGGAGCGGCTCGCGGAGCGGATCGCGGAGATCGCGTCGGACCGGAAGGCGCGCGACATCCGGGTGCTCGACGTCGGCTCGTTGGTGGGTTACACGGATTACTTCCTGGTCTGCAGCGGAGGGACGGAGCGTCAGACGAAGGCGATCCACGACGCCGTGCACGTGGCGCTCAAGGACGACGGCGTCCTGCCGGCGAGGGTGGAGGGAGCGCGCGAGGCCCGGTGGATCCTCATGGACTACGGCGACTGCGTGGTCCACATCTTCACGCCGGAGGCGCGCGCGTTCTACCGGCTGGAGCAGCTCTGGGGCGAGGCGCCGGCACGCTCGGTCGGTTAGGGGATCTGGCCGCCGAACCGGGGGATTTGCAGGGAAAACCGGCCACCCTTCCCTCCGACACACGAACTAGTGTTCGGGTATGGATCCCAACCGCATCGGAGCAATTGCGGAGACGGCGATCGCTGCGGAGGCCACGCGGCTCGGATTCGGGGTCTACCGCCCGATCGTCGACGGAGGCCGCTGCGACTTCCTGCTCGAGGTGCGTGATCGCATCCTCCGTGTGCAGTGCAAGAGCGCGTCAATGGGGCGCGGCGTGATCGTCGTGCGCGCCCGAACTTGCCGCCGCGGCCCACATGGCTTCGTGCGCGGCGGCTACACCCCGGACGAGGTCGATGTGATCGCGGCGTACTGCCCCAGACTCAAGCGATGTTTCGCGGTGCCGATCACAACTTTCGGCGAGGGCGGCACCATATATCTCCGCCTGGATCCCACTCGCAACGGTCAGCGGGCCGGTCTACACTTTGCCGAGGACTACGCACTCGGGGCTATAGCTCAGCTGGAAGAGCGCCTGGGTGGCACCCAGGAGGTCGTCGGTTCGAGCCCGACTAGCTCCACTTCGTTGCCCGGGACGCCGACCGCGGTCGGGGCACACGAATTCCGCAACCGCTTCGGCTGGTACATGGAGCGCGCCGCGGCCGGCGAGGAGATCGTCGTCACGCGGCGCGGCAAGCCACAGCTCCGTCTCGCCGCCGTCAACCCTGAGCTGAGCGTCGCCGCCTGAGGCCGGTCATGCCTCCGCGCGGTCGTCCACTCCCGGTATCCCATCGACCACCACCTCGAGCTTCTGCTCGTACCAGCGCAGGGCGATCTCGCCGTCGTCGTACTCCACCTCGTCGGGCTCGGGCAACCCCGCCTGCTCGAGGATCTCCCGCATCCGTGCCTCGGCCGCCTCTCGTGGATCGGTGCCCATGGGGGCAGCGTGACCCACCGCGCGTAACCCGTGGGTGACAGGGGTGAAATCTCTGCAACTTCCGTGCGCACCGCGGGACGCGGTGCCCGGCAGGTTTACCCCGGCCGTCATGTGGTCACCACAAGGGTGAAGGTATTTCACCCAAGTTGGAAAGGTCCATGGCTGCCATCTCCCCTCAGGCAACCGCCACGAGCGCGCACTGCCCGCACTGCCTCCTGATGGTCGCGGAAGAGGTCGAGGGCGCCTGGCCGCCCGCGCCCACCCGCTGCCCGCACTGCCGCCTGATGATCGGCATCGGTCGCGCCCGCGAGGAGGGCGACGGGGCCCCGGGGGCGCGCGGCGCCGCCGCCGGCGTCTTCGCCCGCGACGCCCAGCGCGACAGCGCGACGGGCGAGCACGCCTCGCCGGACGTCGTCCGCGAGGGCATTCGTGCGGTCGCCCAGGAGCTCGGCTCGCCGCCGGAGCGCCTCCTCATGGTCGACTACCAGCAGCGCGCCGCGGCTGACGCGGACCTGCCCGACCTCACCGACGTCTTCGCTGCCTTCGGCACCTGGAAGCGTGCTCGCCGCGAGGCGGCAGCGGCCTAGCCCCACCGTCGCGCCGTCCCTGGGACCCGCCGCGCGGCCGGTCCCCGCCCTCGTCTAGCATCCCGGCCGCATGGCCGCCGCGGCATTCATCATCGCCTTCCTCCTCATCGGGACCGGCGTCATCTTCGTCGCCTACTCCGGCGGTCCGGGCCGGGCCCGCGAGGCCTATCTCACAGGCGGACGCGGGTTCTTCAAGCTCGTCCTCCCGCTGATCTATCTGGGCATCGGGATCGCCGTGCCCGCGATCGTCATCGCCAACGGCAACGCCGGCGAGGGCGGCAACGGCCGCCTCGCCGACGTGACTCCCAGCAAGACCGAGGCCAAGGGCAAGCAGATCTTCCGCGAGACCTGCGCGTCCTGTCACAGCCTCGCCGCGGTCAACGCGCGTGGCGTCACGGGCCCGAATCTCGACCAGATCGGCCAGATCACCAAGGGCCGCGTCCTGAGTGCGATCAAGATCGGCGGCACCGGCGATGGCCGCATGCCGGCGGGCCTCCTCACCGGCGGGAACGCCGCAGCGGTGGCCACCTACCTGTCGAAGGTCGCCGGCCGCGACAACCCCTGACGGCCCGGCTGAGCGTCCCCGCGCCAGCTCGGACCGGTTGCCGTCCGACGGGCGTGGTCGAATCCACCCCGCTCTATGCGTGAGTTATCGCACCGAGCAGGGGATAAGTCCACCGATAGGCGGGCTCGGATTGCTACGATCCCGCCGCCGATAGCCGAGGTCCCGCCGATAGCGGTGGGGCACGGGGGAACCGATAGGCCATGACGGCCAGGGGCGAATCGTCGCCGGAGTGCGACGTAGCGCAGCTCTTTCAAGCGCGAGCCCGACAGCTAACCCCGTAGGCGCGAGAAAGAGGTTTGGGGCACATGCACGAGAACGCCGCGCGCGCACTTCAGTACTACGAGGATCTCCCACGCCGTTCGGGCAGGCCGGACCTGCGCCTGGTCGACGGCGAGCCGCGCACGCGCCGCCGCGAGGAGGCCGACCACGCGGCTCACGAGGAGACGGCGTACGCCGTCCGTGGCGAGGCCGAGGAGACGGGCCGCGAGGCAACCGAGTACGCAGTCCGCGCGGATGCGTTCCGCGAGGACACCGCCCCCCGCGAGACCGGCGCCCCCGGGCCCGAGATCCACACGATCACCCTCGACCCGCGTCCGGCCGAGCCCCGCCGCCGCGCGGAGCCCCGCCGCCCGCGCGCCTCAGCGCCCCACCGCGGCCCTGAGGCGGCCCGGCAGCGCGGCCCCATACTGCCGGCGCGTCACCGCCAGGCGGTCGCACCGCGGATCGCCGGCCGCCCCGACCGCGTGGCCATGTGGGCCGTGCTGCTCGGCTTCTTCCTCACCGCGGTCGCCGCGGCCACCGGCCACGGCTAGGCCGCCCCGGCGCCACACCCACGCTCGACCGGGACGGGGCAGTGACCCCGCGCATCCAAACGCCCCCGGTGCGCGTATACGCAGTTGAGACGGCTTCCCCACGAGCCGACGATCGACCGTCGGCTCGCGTATACTTACAACACGTAAGCAACCCTCCGAAGAGTAAGCGATGCCCACCAAGAAAGCCAAGCAGAGCAGGTTCCACGTCCACGACGAGCTCTCCGCCCCCGAGCGCAGCGTCCCGGTCCTGAAGGGTGCGCTCTCGAGCGGCGGCCAGCTGTCGAACTTCCTCGGCGTGATGGCCGGCGCCCCGGCCGTGCTGCGCGCCTACGCGCGCCTGCGCTCCGAGCTGCGCCAGGGGAGCCTGCCGCTCAAGACGCAGCAGCGGATCGCGCTCGCCGTGGCCGAGCACGAGGGCAGCGAGTACACCCTCTCGAGCCTCCTGCGCACTGCGCGCGACGCCGGCCTCGGGCTCGACGAGATCGCGCTCGCGCGCAAGTTCGAGTCGGCCGACGAGCGCGAGGCGCTGCTGTTGCGCTTCGTCCAGGCCACGCTCGACGGGCCCGATACCCCGCCGCTCCACCTCCAGGAGGAGGCTCTCGAGTCGGGCTGGACCGAGGAGCAGTTGCTCGAGGCGATCACGCATGCCGGCCTCGCGGTCCTCACCAGCCTGATCACCCGCGGCGGCAACCTCCCACTCGACGGCTCCGCCGAGGACGGCCGTCTGCTCCAGGCCGCGTAAACCGGGGCTGGCCCGGCTACGATCTAGCCATGGCCGCTCGGGGAGGAGGAGCCACGGCCACCCGTGAGCGGGTGGCGGCCGCGACCGGCAACGGGACGACGGACGCAAGCCGGCCCGCCTGCTGCTCGCTCTACCACCGCGCGGTCGAGCTCGTGGGCAAGCGCTGGACCGGCGCGATCCTGCTGGTCCTCCTCGACGGGCCCGCCCACTTCTCGGAGATCCGCCAGCTCGTGCCGGAGATCTCCGACCGCCTGCTCTCCGAGCGCCTCAAGGAGCTCGAGGCCGAGGGCATCGTGGAGCGCAGCGTGCACGACGGCTCTCCGGTCCGCGTCGAGTACGCGGTCACCGGCAAGGGCCGTGCGCTCGAGCCGACCGTCCGGGCGCTCAAGTCGTGGGCACGCGAGTGGCTCGAGCACGACCGCCCTGAGCGGTCCAGCTAGCCTTCCGCGCTCCGCCGCCGAACCCAACTCGCCGAAGGAGCCCGATGGCCGACCAGCCGCAGACCGCCGATGACGTCAAGGCCCTAGTCAAGGACCATGACATCCGCTTCATCCGCTTCTGGTTCACCGACATCCTCGGGCAGCTGAAGAGCTTCTCGATCAACGCCGCCGAGCTGGACGACGCCTTCGAGGGCGGCATGGGCTTCGACGGCTCCTCGATCACCGGCTTCAACGCCATCGAGGAGTCCGACATGATCGCGATGCCCGACCCCTCCACCTTCGCGGTCCTGCCGTGGCGGCCCGAGGACCGCGGCGTCGGCCGGATGTTCTGCGACGTCGTGACTCCGTCGCGCGAGCCCTACGAGGGCGACCCCCGCTACGTGCTCCGCCGCGCCCTCGAGCGCGCCGAGAGCATGGGCTTCGACGTCTTCAACGTCGGCCCCGAGCTCGAGTTCTTCTACTTCAAGAGCGCCCAGCTCAACGGCGGCGACCCCGAGACGCTCGACCAGGGCGGCTACTTCGACCTCACCACGCTCGACGCCGGCTCCGACGTCCGCCGCGAGACCGTCCTCGCGCTCGAGCAGCTCGGCATCCACGTCGAGTACACGCATCACGAGGTCGGCCCGTCGCAGCACGAGATCGACATGCGCTACGCGCCGGCCCTGAAGATGGCCGACGACTGCATGACGTACCGGATCACCGTCAAGGAGTACGCGATGAAGTACGGCTGGCACGCGACCTTCATGCCCAAGCCGCTCTTCGGCGAGAACGGCTCCGGCATGCACACGCACCAGTCGCTGTTCAAGGAGGGCCGCAACGCCTTCTACGACGCCGACGACCAGTACTTCCTCTCGCCGACCGGCAAGGCGTTCATCGCCGGGCAGCTCAAGCACGCGCGCGAGATCTCGTCGATCTTCGCCCAGTGGGTCAACTCCTACAAGCGGCTCGTCCCCGGCTACGAGGCTCCGGTCTACGTGGCGTGGTCGCGGCGCAACCGCTCCGCGCTCGTCCGGGTGCCGCTCTACCACCCGGGCAAGGAGCAGGCCACGCGCATGGAGCTCCGCTGCCCGGACCCCGCGTGCAACCCCTACCTCACCTTCGCCTCCCTGCTTCAGGCCGGGCTCGAGGGGATCGAGAAGGGCTACGAGCTGCCCGAGCCGATGGAGCGCAACCTCTACCACCTCTCCCCGGACGAGCGAAAGCAGCGCGGCATCGAGCAGTTGCCCGAGACGCTCGGCGAGGCGATCGAGCTGACGGCCGAGTCCGAGCTCGTGCTGCGCACGTTCGGCGAGCACATGTTCAACCGCTTCGTCGAGATCAAGCGCAAGGAGTGGGAGGACTACCGGATCCAGGTCTCCCGCTGGGAGCTGGACCGCTACATCTCGGTCCTGTAGCGCCGGGCGCCTAGCGCAGCCGCGCGAAGCGCCGCTCGCCGGCGTTGCGCCAGCGCACGATCGTCATCGCGATCCGCAACGACCGCGGCGCGATCGCGCCCGAGTCGAGCGTCCGCGCGCCGTGGGAGTCGAGTGCGCGGACGGCGACCGCGCCGTCGCGGCGCTCGGTCCACGCGACCCCGCCGTTCACGGCGAGCACCAGTCGGCGCGGGCGCGCGTGCACGCTCCGCTCGTGCCAGGTGCGGGAGTCGAAGACTGCGATCCGGGAGCGCCGCCGGCGAACCAGTCCGTCATCGTCGTACTCCACGGACGAGCGATGCACCGCGGCGAAACGCCGCCGCAGCCGTGCCATGCCGTACGCGCCGGCGTCGCCGTATTCCGTGTAGCTCTCCGCCAGCACCCGACGCCGGCGGGTCGCCCGGTCGCATCCGACCAGCACGATCCCGTCCGGCACGTTGTACGCGCGTCGCTCGTAGATCCGCACCCAGCGGTTGTGCTCGACCGTGCGGCCGGGACTGGCGGCGCAGCGCTTCGGCCGCTCCGCCTCGGCCGGGCCGGCCACGAGGAGCGCGACCGTGGCGGCTGCGACCGTTGCAAGGCGAGGGCGCACGTCAGTCGAGTAGCTCCTCCAACTCGGCAGGCTCGGTCACCGGGCGCTGGCACGCGAACCGCTCGCACACGTAGGCCGCGGCGCGGCCGTCGACCGGCTCGCGCCCGTCGAGCAGCGGCACGTCGTCCTCGGCGCCGCCGGCGAGAACGATGTGCGGCCGGAAGCGCCCGCGCACCACGCGCTCGAGCGGCCGCACCCCCTCGCGGTCGCCGACGAGCGCCACCTCGCGCACGCGACCGAGGTGGAAGTCGAGCGCCTGGAGCAGGTGCGCGAACGCCTGCGGGTGGCGCGGCGCCACGGGGTGCAGCAACCGGAGCACGCCGACCGCGCGCCGCTCGTACTCGTAGTCCCCGGTGAGCGCGGCCAGGCGCAGGAGCCCGTAGGCCGCGCTCGAGTTGCCGGCCGGGATCGGGTTGTCCTCCAGGTCCTTGCGCCGCGCCACCAGCCGCTCGTGGTCCGACGAGGTCTCGAAGAACCCGCCGCGCTCCTCGTCGGCGAAGCGGGCGATCATCGCGTCGGCCGTCTCGCGCGCGGCGCCGAACCAGCGCGGCTCGAACGTCGCCTCGTACAGGGTGAGCAGCGCCTCGACCAGGAACGCGTGGTCCTCGAGGTAGGCGTTCAGCTTCGCCTGGCCATCCTTGTACGTGCGCAGCAGGTGACCGTCTCCGTCGCGAAGCTCCTGCATGACGAACTCGGCGCACGCCGACGCGGCGTCCAGGTAATCGGACCGCTCCAGCACCGCGCCCGCGTCCGCGAGCGCCGCGATCGCGAGCGCGTTCCACGCGGTGAGCCGCTTGTCGTCGAGCCCCGGCCAGACGCGCTGGGCGCGCGCCTCATAGAGCCGCCGGCGGATCTCCGGCAGCCGCTCCGACGGCGCAACGCCGCGCGTGAGGATGTTGCTCCCCTCGAAGTTGCCGTCCTCGGTGGCGCCGTAGTACGAGATCGCCTCGTCGGCGTCGTCGCCCAGGACCGCGCGCAGCTCGTCGACGGTCCAGACGTAGAACTTGCCCTCCACGCCCTCCGAGTCGGCGTCGAGCGCCGAGTAGAACCCGCCCTCCGGGCCGCGCATCTCGCGCAGCATCCAGTCGAGCGTCTGCTCGGTCACCTCGCGGAAGAGGGCTTCGCCGGTCACCTGCCAGCCGTGCAGGTAGGCGCGCGCGAGCAGCGCGTTGTCGTAGAGCATCTTCTCGAAGTGCGGCACGAGCCAATGCGCGTCGACCGAGTAGCGCGCGAACCCGCCGCCCACCTGGTCGTACATCCCGCCGCTCGCCATCGCGCGCAGCGTCCGAGCGGTCATCTCGGTCTCGCCGCGCCGTAGCAGTAGCTCGATCACCGACGAGGGCGGGAACTTGGGCGCGCCGCCGAAGCCGCCGTTCTGCTCGTCATATTGGCCGCGGAGCTGCTCGACGGCGGCGTCGAGCGCCCCCGCGTCGATCTCGTCGTCGGACGGCGTGAGCAGGGCTCCGCCGGCGAGGCGCTGTGCGATCCGTTCGCCGCCCTCCCGGATCTGCTCGCGGTTCTGGTCCCATGCGTTGGCCACGGCCGTGAGCACCCGCCGCCAGCTCGGCATCGCCCCGCGGTCGTCCGGCGGGAAGTAGGTGCCGGCGTAGAACGGCACCTGCTCCGGCGTGAGGAAGACGTTGAGCGGCCAGCCGCCGTGGCCGGTCATCGCCTGGCAGGCCTCCATGTAGATCGCGTCGAGGTCCGGCCGCTCCTCGCGGTCGAGCTTGACGGGCACGAAGTGCTCGTTCATCAG
>JAXDHW010000195.1:0-4791 GCA_034664365.1 Thermoleophilaceae bacterium | reverse complement strand
CGAGGCGCTTGCGGATGTCCTGGCGCATCATCAGGCGGTCGACCACGACGGCGATGTCGTGCTTGAACTTCTTGTCGAGGGTGATGTCCTCCTCGAGCCGGCGCAGCTCGCCGTCGACCTTGACGCGGGTGTAGCCGTCGGCCCGCAGCTCCTCGAAGAGCTTGCCGTACTCGCCCTTGCGGCCGCGGACGACCGGCGCGAGCACCATGAAGCGCGTGTTGTCGGCGAGGGTCATCACCTGGTCGATGATCTGCTCGGCGGACTGGGCGGCGATCGGCCGGTCGCAGTTGGGGCAGTGCGGGTGGCCGATCCGCGCCCAGAGGAGGCGCAGGTAGTCGTAGATCTCGGTCACGGTCCCGACCGTGGAGCGCGGGTTGCGCGAGGTGGTCTTCTGATCGATCGAGATCGCCGGCGAGAGGCCCTCGATCGAGTCGACGTCGGGCTTGTCCATCTGGCCCAGGAACTGGCGCGCGTAGGCGGACAGCGACTCGACGTAGCGGCGCTGGCCCTCGGCGTAGATCGTGTCGAAGGCGAGGCTCGACTTGCCCGACCCGGACAGGCCCGTGATCACGATCAGGGCGTTCCGGGGCAGCCTGACGTCGACGTCCTTGAGGTTGTGCTCACGGGCGCCTGAGACGATCAACTCGCCGACCTGGTTCACATAAGCCAGTCTAGGCGGCGTGTCCGCTACCTTGAGGCCGCTCGTGCAGCGGGGATTGCCGATCTCGGTGGTTGCGGCGTTTGTGCTCGCCGCCCTGGCGCCCGGAGGCGCCGCCGCGACGGTGAGGACCGACACCTACCGCTTCGGCCCGGTCACGGTGGGTCCGTATCAGGCGGTGAAGGACTCGAACGAGGTGACGACGCCGCGGTCGAGCGGCTCCGTCGTGGCGATGAGTGCGCGCGTGGTGGACGCCGCGGGCGACGTGATCCCGCAGAGCCAGGTCATGCTCCACCACCTGGTCTTCTTCGACGGCGGCTTCGCCGGCGCGCGACGACACGACAACACCTGCGGGACGAGCCGCACCGCCCAGCGCTTCTTCGGCACGAGCGAGGAGCTGCGCGACCTGACGCTTCCGGAGGGCTACGGGTACGACTTCGACCGCCGCGACCGCTGGGCTGCGTCGTGGATGCTGATGAACCACACGCACCGGACTCGGAGCGCGTGGATCCGCTACCGGGTGACGGTGGACGACTCGAAGGAGGTCGAGCCGGTCGAGCCGTACTGGGTGAGCGTCGAGCCGTGTGGGCCGGATCCGCAGTACAGCGTTCCCGGCGGGGGCGCGCCCGGGTCGACCCACTCCCGGCGCCGCACCTGGGAGGTGCCGGCGAGCGGCCGGATCGTGGCCGTGGGCGGCCACCTCCACGGCGGCAGCCGCGCGCTGCGGCTCTACCAGCGTCGCTGCAGGCGCACGCTCGTGACCTCGAAACCCACCTACGGGCAGCCGGACAACCCGGTCTACCGCGTCACCCCGCTGCTGCACGAGCCCGATCCGCTCGACATCACCTGGTGGCAGTCGGCCACCGGGATCCCGGTGCGGAGGGGCGAGAAGCTGGTAGTGACGGCGGACTACGACGGGCGGTACCCGCACATGCGCGTGATGGGGATCGACCACCTCTACATCGCCCGCGACGCCTCCGTCGGCCACGGCTGCGCCGCTCTGCCCGCCGACGCGCAGGAGCTCGGGCCGGACTGGATCGGCCGCCCGGCGCCGCCGCACGTGGCGCTCACGCTGGCGCGGATGATGTCCGACGGCCGGGCACACCCCGTCGCGCGACCGCCCGGGAAGACGGTGACCTTCGACTCGCCGCTGGCGAACGCTCGCGAGCTCGCCGTGTCGTTCAGCCCGTCCAACATCTCGATCCCGCGCGGCGCCCGCGTGCGCTGGCGGTTCCACGACGGGGACGAGCACGACGTGACCCTCAACAGCGGTCCGGTCGGCTTCGGCGGTCCCTGGAGCCGGAGCGGCGCCTCGTACTCGCGGCGCTTCGACGTGCCGGGGACCTACCGGCTCTACTGCTCGCTCCACCCGGCCGCCATGTCGCAGGTGGTGCGGGTGCGGCCTTAACCGAAAGCCCGGATCGCCGCGGCTAGGGTCGTCGGCGTGCGTGCCTCGATCCGCCTCGCCGCGGGAGTCCTCGGCAGCGCCGCCGCGCTGGGGACGACGGCGGTCGGGGCGAGCCCGAGCGCGTTTGCGGCCGGCGGCCTGCACGTGAGCGCCAAGCCCGCGCTCCTCCCCGCGTTCGACCCCGCGGTGCACGACTACGCCAGCCGCTGCGGGGAGACGGGGCGGCTCGACCTCACGGTCGCCTCCCCGGCCGGCGGTCGGGCGAGCGTCGACGGCCGCCCGGCGCGCTCGGGGACGTTCGAAGATACGGTCGCGCTCGGCGCGAGCCAGGCAACGAAGGTGGCGGCGACCACGCCATCGGGGACCGCCACCTACCACGTGCGCTGCCTGCCGCGGTTCTTCCCGCCGTTCAAGGCGATCCGCCGCGGGCCGACCCAGGCCCAGTGGTACCTCGTCGGGCCGCTCGCCCGCTGGGCCGTCGTCTTCAGCTCGTCCGGCGCCCCGGTGTGGTGGAAGCAGTCGAAGGACCCGCCCTTCAACCCGACACTGCTCTCGAACGGCCGGCTCGCGTGGTACCCGATCCCCCCGCACGCGCTGTTCGGGCTCTGGCCCGCCACCAAGTACGAGGTGCACAGGCTCGACGGGAGCCTCGTGCGGAAGGTCGGAACGACCGGCGTGCCAACGGACTTCCATGAGATCCAGCAGCTGCCGAACGGCCACTTCCTGCTCGACGCCTACCGACCGCGCGAGAAGGTCGACCTGCGGAAGGTGCGGTACGGCGGGCCGAAGCGAGCGAAGGTCTACTACGGCGAGATCCAGGAGGTCACACGTTCCGGCAAGCGGGTGTGGCGCTGGAGCTCGCGCGGGCACATCGGCCTGCTCGAGGCGGATCCGTGGTGGCCCAGGCTCGTGGACACGCAGAAGAAGCTCCCACGCCGGAAGCGCAGGTACGACGCCGTCCACATCAACGCGATCGCGCCCGACGGCGACGGCCTCGTGATCTCCAGCCGCCACACGAACGCGCTGTACCGGATCGACAGGCGGACCGGGCAGATCGACTGGAAGCTCGGCGGCCTTCCGACGAAGAAGAGCCTCCGGGTGATCGGGGACGAGTACTCCGGCGAGAGCGAGTTCGGCGGCCAGCACGACGTGCGAGTCCTGCCGGACGGGACCGTCACGGTCTACGACAACGGACGCCGCGAGCACCGGCCGCGCGTGGTCCGCTTCCGCATCGACCGCGAGAAGCGCACCGCGACGGTGCTCGAGTCGCTCACCGACCCCGACGTGAAGGTGTCGCTCTACGAGGGCGGCACGCGCCGCCTGCCGGGCGGCAACTGGGCGACGTCGTGGGCGAGCGAGCCGTTCGTGACCGAGATGACACCGTCGGGCAAGCGCGTCTTCAAGCTGTCGTTCCCCGGCCTGGTGAGCTACCGCGCCGTCCCGATCCCGTTCGGACAGCTCGCCGCGGCGACGCTGCGCGCCGCGATGGACTCGATGCACCCCAGGCGGCGCGGTTAGGGAGCACGGCGGACGCGCCACATGGCGACGCCGTGCTTCGGGACGAAAGCGCGGAGAGCGGCGTCCGCGGCGAGCACCAGCCGCTCCTTACGCCAGAGCTCCTTCGCCACGTACCCGTCCGCGGACGACGGCAGGCCGGGCACCTTCGAGAGCCGCACCTTCACGGACCGCGCCCTGCCGCTGCGGTTGAGCACGGCCACCGCCACCGCGCCGTTCACCAGCGGCTTGACCCACACCTCCACCCCGTTCCGCTTCCGGATCCGTCGACCCTGAACGCCCCGGGCGTCCTGATCGACGCGGATCACGTCGGTGTTCTTCAGGACCGCCAGCGAGTCGAACGGCAGCGACGGGATGTCGTAGCCCTCGAGCAGCGGGGCGGCGAGCATGCCCCAGAGGCTGAAGTGGGCGCGCTCCTCGTCGGCGCTCAGCACGCGGCTGCCCACCTGGAGCATGTCCGGGTCGTTCCAGGAGCCGGGCTCCGCGTAGCTCGACAGCGGCGCGTCGGCGTCGAGCGAGCGGGTCACGCCACCCCAGGTGCCGTCGGCGTCCGCGGAGATGCGCCAGCTGTTGCCGTAGCGGCCGGCCCACCTCCAGGGTTTCTTGAAGCCCGGGGTGCTCACCGTCACGAGCATCGTCCGTCCTGACCTCGCCGCGGCCCGCGCCACACGCGGGTAGACCTTGCGCGGATCGCTGCCGTGCGGCGGCGAGCACCAGTCGACCTTCACGTAGTCGACCTTCCAGCGGGCGAAGGTGCGCATGTCCTTCTTGAAATGGTCCCAGCTCCCCGGCTGGGGGTGCACGCAGATGGTGAAGCCGGCGGACGTGTAGATCCCGAACCGCAGGCCCATGGCGTGGATCGCGCGGCCGAGGGCGGCCATGCCGCTCGGGAACGTCTGCGGATTCGCCGCGAGCTCGCCGTTCTGGTCGCGCTCGAGTGCCTCCCAGCAGCCGTCGACGTTCACGTAGTCGTAGCCCAGCGCTGCCATCCCGCTGTCGACCAGCCCGTGGGCGTTGCGGAGCACGTCCTCCTCGGTCACGTCGCAGCGGGCCGTGTACCAGCTGTTCCAACCCATCGGCGGCGTGCGGGCGAGGCCGTTGTCCAGGGCCGCCGCCGGGGCCGGCATGAGCGCCAACGCGCCCGCTGCGATCGCGGCTCCTGTTAAGGCTCCGAGTAACCGGGGCCGGGGGCCGGAACGCTTACTACACT
>JAXDHW010000165.1:0-2529 GCA_034664365.1 Thermoleophilaceae bacterium | reverse complement strand
CCGGCGTGGAGGCCTTCGACGCGCTGGTCGGCGCGCTCGACTACCCGATGTTCATCGCCACCACCGTGGCGGCCGGCGAGCGTGCCGGCTGTCTCGTCGGGTTCGCGACGCAGTGCAGCATCGACCCGCCGCGCTTCCTCGTCTGCATCTCGGACAAGAACCGGACCCACCGCGTGCTCGAGCAGGGCGCCGAGGCGATGGCGATCCACGTGGTGCCGCGCGACGCGGGCGACCTCGTGGAGCTCTTCGGAGGCGAGACCGGCGACGACCGCGACAAGTTCGCGGGCTCCGACTGGACCGAGGGTCCGGCCGGGCTACCGATTCTCGGGCGCTGCCCGAGCTGGTTCGCGGGCCGGATCGTGGACCGCGTGCCGCTGGGCGACCATGTCGGCCACGTGCTCGAGCCGTTCGACGGTCGCGCCGGCTACGACGGTCCCGCGTTCCCGTTCTCCCGCGCGAAGCGCGTCGAGCCCGGGCACGAGGCGTAGCTAGCGCCCGGCGTACTCCGGGTCGCGCTTCTCCTGGAAGGCGCGCGCGCCCTCGGCGAAGTCGTCGGACGCCGCGAGCCGCTCCTGCGCGGCGACCTCCTGCTCGAGCGTGACGGCCAGGGCCGGCCGGGCGGACGCGTCCACGATCCGCTTGGCCAGACCCACGGCGAGTGGCGCGCAGGCGAGCAGCTCGTCGCACAGCGCCGACGTGGCCGCGTCGAGCTCCTCGGCGGGCGCGATCCGGTTCGCGAAGCCGATGCGGTACGCCTCGTTGCCGTCGATCACCTTCCCGGTCATCACCAGCTCCTTCGCGCGCCCCACCCCGATCACGGCAGGGAGCCGCGAGCAGCCGCCGACGTCGGGCAGCAGCCCGATGCGCGCCTCGAGCAGGCCCGCCACGGCGTCGGCCGCCATCACACGCATGTCACACGCGAGCGCGAGCTCCATCGCGCCGCCGAGGCAGGCACCGTGGATCTGGCAGATCGTGGCCTTCGGCATCTCCTCGAGGAGGTTCCAGATGGCGAGGATCTCGCGCCGGTAGGAGCGCAGGCCGCGCGGGTTCTCGGACAGCGCCCGCAGGTCGGCGAGGTCCATCCCCGACGAGAACATCGCGCCCTCGCCGCGCACCACGACGACGCGCACGGAGTCGTCCCCGGCCGCGCCCCGGAACGCGTCGCCGAGGGCCTGCACGACCTCGCCGCTGAGCGCGTTGCGCTTCTCGGAACGGGCGAGTACGACGTGACGGACCGCGCCGCGATCCTCGATCTCCACGAGTGGCATGTAGTCTCCCCGCGCTTCGACGGACGGACACAGAAAGGACAGCGGAGGCTAATGGAGATCTCGAAGGTGGGCGTCCTCGGCGCCGGGCTGATGGGCCACGGCATCGCGCAGATCGCCGCGCAGGCCGGCTGGGACGTCGTGCTGCGCGAGGTCGACCAGGGCCGGCTCGACAAGGGGATCGGCCGGATCGAGAAGCAGCTCGGCCGCGCCGTCGAGAAGGAGAAGATGACGCAGGAGGACGCGGACGGCGTCCTGGGCCGCATCCACGGCACGCTCGACTACGGCGACCTCTCCGACTGCGACCTGGTGATCGAGGCGATCACCGAGGATCTCCAGCTCAAGCTCGACATGTGGCGCGAGCTCGACGGGATCGTCAAGCAGGGCGCTGTCCTCGCCACCAACACGTCGTCCCTCGCGGTGATCGACCAGGCGGTCGCCACCGAGCGCCCGGACCGCTTCGTCGGGCTTCACTTCTTCAACCCCGCACAGGTCATGCCGCTGCTCGAGGTCGTCCAGACCGTGACCACCGACGAGGAGTCGCTCAAGACGGGCTTCGAGTTCGGCGAGAAGCTCGGCAAGCTCACGGTGCACGCGAAGGACAAGACGGGCTTCATCGTCAACCGCCTCCTCGTTCCCTACCTCCTCGACGCGATCCGCGCCTACGAGGACGGGGTCGGCTCGATCGAGCAGATCGACGCCGCGATGAAGGCGGGCGCCAACCACCCGATGGGGCCGTTCACGCTGCTCGACTTCGTAGGGCTCGACACCACCAAGTCGATCGCCGACATCATGTTCGACGAGTACCGCGAGCGGCGCTTCGCCGCCCCGCCGACCCTCCGCAGGATGGTCACGGCGGGCTGGCATGGGAAGAAGTCGGGTCGCGGCTTCTACGACTACTCGGGCGAGAAGCCCGTGGCGGTCGATCCCGGGCTCTGACGTCCGGGCCGCGGGCTAGCGTCCGCGACGATGGCCCGGATCGATCCGGAGCGGGGTGGACTTCTCGCCGCGGGCGGCGTCCTCTTGGCCGCCGCGGTGGCGATGATCAGCACGCGGCTCGAGTCGTCGTGGGCCAACGGCGTGCACTTCCTGGTGGCTCTCGCCGCCTTCGCGCTCGTCTTCGGGATCGCCCTCCTGTCGCCGCTCCCGGAGCAGCCGCGCGCCTACCAGACCACGCTCGCCCTGGCCGGCCTAGCGCTGCTCGTGCTCGTCCTCGCGCGGCTCGCGCAGGTGCTGGGCGTCGACCAGCCGTTCAGCAACAGCG
>JAXDHW010000159.1:0-2749 GCA_034664365.1 Thermoleophilaceae bacterium | reverse complement strand
GCCAAGGTGCGCACGATGGCACCGATCCGGCGGCTCGCCGAGCTGACCGGCGGGCGCCTGATCACCGGCCTCTACTCGGCGCTCGGCGGCGCGCCGGCGCCGCTGGTGTCACTCGGGTTCCAGCTGACCGCGCTCGACAAGCGGATCACCAAGCCGCTCACGCTCCTGCGCAACATCGCCGACCGCGACCTGCTCGCGCACATCGAGGCGGTCGACAACTACATGGCGAACATGCTCGCCTATCCGGGCCGGACGTTCGCGCAGCTCTACCACCGCTTCTTCCGCATCAACGAGCTGGCGGGCGGGCGCGTGGACATGGGCGACCGCCAGATCGACCTCGCCGCGGTGGACGTGCCGGTGCTCGTGGTCGCGGGAGCCAACGACGTGCTGGCGCCGGCGGACGCCGTGGTGGCGGTGGAGGGGCTCCTGACCGGTGCGCCGGCCGTGCGGGTCGAGCACGCTCCCGGCGGGCACCTCGGGGTGCTCACCGGCCGCGGCGCACAGCGCACAACCTGGCGCCACCTGGACGACTTCCTCGCCTCGAACGACGTGCCGCCCGCGGTGGTGCGCAGGGCCGCGGCCACCGCCCGCGAGCGCTGGGCCGCCGAAGCCGCCCTAGCGGCCGCGTCCTGAGGGCGAACAAAACCTAAAGGGGTCTGACCCCTTTAGAGATCCCACCGGAACCGTTCGTTGGCGTTTGCAGGCGCGTCGCGCTCGAGGGGTCTGACCCCTTTAGGGTCGGGAGGGCGAACGCAGTGTTAAGGGGACTGTCCCCTTAACAAACGCTTGCGGTGCCGGGGGCGAGGAATCCGCTGCGCCGCCCTTGGTGAGTCATGGACTTCGTCGTCGTGGAGCCGGTCGACGGCACCGAGCTCGAACGCCTCATCACCGCGCTGCTGAACGCCACCGGCACCGTGCACCAGGTCATCGAGTCGACCGAGTGCCCGCCCGATGCCGACGGCGAGGAGATCATCGGCGTGATCGCCGAGCACCTGCGGCGCATTTTCACTCCCGTGGGCGAGCACTACCCGGACGAGCAGCTCGCCTGCGTCACGGGGCTCCTCGCCCACATCACGCTCCTGATCGCGGGGGATCTCGGGCTGTCGGGCTGTTTCGGGACCGGCGAGCGCTAGCGGTACTTGCGCGGCACGCGGCCGTACAGCAGCACCGACATCCGCTCGAGCAGCTTGCTCCGGCTCCGCGTGTACGGGAAGTGGTACAGCTCGCGCTTGCCGACGAAGCGGCTGACCGCGATCGACTGCACCTGGCAGTACTTCTGGATCCCGCCGGGCCCGTGGCGCACACCGATGCCCGACTCGCCCGAGCCGCCGAACGGGATCTCGGTGGCCGCGTAGTTGATCACCGCGTCGTTCACGCACGCGCTCCCAGCCGTCAGCTGCCGCGCGATCCGCTCGCCCTCGTCGAGGTCGCCGCTGAACACGCTCGAGTTGAGCCCGTAGCGAGTGTCGTTGGCCAGGCGCAGGGCCTCGTCCGCGTCGCGCACCTTCATGATCGGCAGGGTCGGCCCGAACGTCTCCTCGGTCATGATCTCCATCGAGTGGTCGACGCCTGTCAGGACGGTCGGCTCGAAGAAGCGGCCCGGCCCCTCGCTCACCTTGCCGCCGGTCTCCACGTGCGCACCCTTGTCGACCGCGTCGCGGATGTGCTGCTCGATGATCTGGACCTGCGGCGCGAAAGTGACCGCCCCGATCTCGACCTCCGCGGTGCCGCCCGGCTTGCCCTGGCGCAGCTCGCGCGTCTTGTCGACGACCTTCTGCACGAACTCGTCGTAGACCGGCTCCTCGACGTAGATCCGCTCGACCGACATGCAGATCTGCCCGCCGTTGGCCATGCCCCAGTAGACGGCGGTGTTGGCGGCGCGCTCGAGGTCGGCGTCGCGCAGCACGATCATCGGGTCCTTGCCGCCCAGCTCGAGCGACACGGGCGTGAGCGTGTCAGCCGCCTTGGCCATGATCTTCTTGCCGGTCCGCGTGGAGCCCGTGAACATGATCATGTCGGCCTCGTCGACCAGCGCCGCGCCCGTCTGCCCGGTGCCCGTGGCGACCAGCATCACGTCCTCCGGAAGCCCGGCCGCGCGCATTCCCTCCTCGATCAGGAGCGACGAGAGCGGCGTGACCTCACTCGGCTTGAGGATCACCGAGTTGCCGGCCATCAGCGCCGGGATCGCGTCGCCGAAGCAGTTGGCGATCGGGTAGTTCCACGGCCCGATCACGCCGACGACGCCGAACGGCCGGTAGCGCACGATCAGCTTGCGGCCGATCACGAGCGTGGAGTGCGAGCGCACCCGCTGGTCGGCGAGATACGACGGGGCCTTCTTCGCCCAGAAGCCCAGGGCGTCGGCCGTCGTGAAGACGTCGGCGAGCAGCGCGTCCTCGCGCGTCTTGCCGGTTTCCTCGATCACCGTCTGCGCGATCCGGTCGCGGTTGTCGGTCATCCACTTGCGCGCCCGGTACATGATCGCCGCGCGGTCGTCGAAGCTCGCCTCGCCCCACGCCTTCTGCGCCACACGCGCGCGCTCCACGAGCTCGCCCACCTGGCCAGCGTCCATGTCGGGGAGGTGCGCGATCGTCTCCCCCGTCGCCGGGTTGTCGACCGCGAAGGTGCGACCGTTCCCGCTCCCGTTCTGGGTGATGTCCGCGGACTGCTGCTCGACGGTCGCCATGCGATGTGCCTCCTCGATCTGAGCCGTGCGGCGAGTCTACCTGTCGCCACCGCCCGCAGACGGCGT
>JAXDHW010000154.1:0-4212 GCA_034664365.1 Thermoleophilaceae bacterium | reverse complement strand
AGGCGCCCGCGCCGGCGGACCGTACTGCTAGCTTCGTTCGGCCATGCCCGAATTCGCCGTAAACCCCGCCTACACAGCGATCGCGGACCAGCCCAAGGCACGCGACGGGCTCGCCGAGGGCATCGAGGCGGGGGAGCGGTTCCAGACGCTGCTCGGCGTCACCGGGTCGGGCAAGACGGCCACGATGGCCTTCACGATGGAGAAGGTCCAGCGGCCGTCGCTCGTGATCGCCCACAACAAGACGCTCGCGGCCCAGCTCTGCAACGAGTTCCGCGAGTTCTTCCCGAACAACGCGGTCGAGTACTTCGTCTCCTACTACGACTACTACCAGCCCGAGGCGTACGTCCCGAGCCAGGACCTCTACATCGAGAAGGACTCCTCGATCAACGAGGAGATCGACCGCCTCAGGCACAGTGCCACCGCCGCCCTGTTCGCGCGCCGCGACGTGATCATCGTGGCCAGCGTGTCCTGCATCTACGGCCTGGGCTCGCCGGACAAGTACGACGCGCAGATGCTGCTCCTCAAGAAGGGCGAGATGGCCGACCGCGACGAGATCCTGCGCAAGCTCGTCGACATCCAGTACAGCCGCAACGACCAGGCGCTCGGCCGCGGCAAGTTCCGCGTCCGCGGCGACACGCTGGAGGTGTTCCCCGCCTATTCGGAGACCGCCTTCCGCACCCAGTTCTTCGGCGACGAGATCGAGTCCGTCCAGCACTTCGACCCGCTCACCGGCGAGATCATCGGCGAGCTCGAGCACGTGGGGATCTGGCCGGCCACCCACTACGCCACCGACCGCCCCACGATCGACCGCGCCGTGGTCGAGATCCGCGACGAGCTGGAGGCCCGCTGCGCCGAGCTCGAGGCGGAGGGCAAGCTGCTCGAGTCGCACCGGCTCCGCCAGCGCACCCAGTTCGACATGGAGATGATGCGCGAGCTCGGCTTCTGCAACGGGATCGAGAACTACTCGCGGATCCTCGACGGCCGTGCGCCCGGCGCCCGGCCCTATTGCCTGCTCGACTACTTCCCGGACGACTTCGTCTGCTTCGTCGACGAGTCGCATCAGACGATCCCGCAGATCGGCGGCATGTTCGAGGGCGACCGCTCGCGCAAGACCACCCTGATCGAGTACGGGTTCCGGCTGCCGAGCGCCCTCGACAACCGCCCGCAGACGTTCGACGAGTTCCTCTCGATCGTCCCCCAGGTGGTGATGGTGTCGGCCACGCCCGGCGACTTCGAGCGCGCCCACTCCACCCGCACCGTCGAGCAGATCGTGCGCCCGACCGGGATCGTCGATCCGATGGTCGAGGTCCGCGAGACCAAGAACCAGATCGACGATCTGATGAACGAGGTCCGCGCCCGCGCCGAGGCCGGCGAGCGCACGCTCGTGACAACGCTCACCAAGAAGATGTCCGAGGACCTCACGGACTACCTGATGGAGTACGGCTTCCGGGTCCGCTACCTGCATTCCGAGATCGACACGCTGGAGCGGATCCAGATCATCAGGGAGCTGAGGCTCGGCGAGTTCGACGTGCTGGTCGGCGTCAACCTGCTCCGCGAGGGCCTTGACCTCCCCGAGGTGTCGCTCGTCTGCATCATCGATGCCGACAAGGAGGGCTTCCTCCGCGGCGAGACCTCGCTGATCCAGACGATCGGGCGCGCCGCCCGCAACGTCAAGGGCAAGGTGATCATGTACGCGGACAAGGAGTCGACGGCCATGCGCACCGCGATCAGCGAAACCGACCGCCGCCGCGCCATCCAGGTCGCGCACAACGAGCGGCACGGAATCACTCCGGAGACCGTCCGGAAGGGGATCTCGGACATCACGGACTTCCTGGCCCTCGAGTCGAAGGTGCCCAAGGGCAGCCGCCGGTCACGCGTCCGCGAGCGCGAGGGAATGCAGCCGGACGAGATCAACCGGACGATGGTCGAGCTCGAGGAGGAGATGCTGCTCGCGGCGGATGACCTGCGCTTCGAGTACGCGGCAAAGCTGCGCGACGAGATCAAGGCGCTGCGCCAAGAGCTGGCGGAGGCCGAGGCCAGCGCCTGAAGGACAGCCGCGATTTCCGACGAACCTGCGTCGGGCATGCGGTACGCTGCCGCCTTCTAGGTAGACCTCAGGGGGAAACCAACTCTTGGAACTGGACCGTCACTTCATCGAGCGCAACGACTTCTCCGCCACGCGGCGGGGCTACGACCCGGACGAGGTCGATCGGCATCTCCGCGAGCTCGCGGACGCGGTCACTGAGCTCAAGCGCCAGCAGAAGCCGTCTCCGGCGTCGCTGGCGAACGCCGCGGCGGAGCAGGTGCGCTCGATCGTCGAGGCCGCCGAGAAGAGCGCGGCCGAGATCCAGTCGCAGGCGGAGGGCGAGGCGCGCCGGATCACCGCCGACGCCAGCCAGCGGGCGCGGGAGACGCGCGAGCGGGCGGACGCCGAAGCCGTTGATCGCGTGGGCAAGGCCGAGGAGGCCACCAACACCATGCTCGAGCGCGCCACCGGCGTGGAGTCGGAGATCGACCGGCTGCTCGGCCAGCTGCGCTCCGCGGCCAACGCGCTCGTGGACAACCTGAACGGCGGTGCCGGCGCGCTCCAGGGCGAGCTCGAGTCGTTCCGCGCCGAGTTCGCGACCGTGCGAGAGGCACGGCTCGAGCCGACGCCGAGCGGCGGCGGGCTGTCCGCCGTCGAGGAGGACGCCGGGCCGGTCGACGCCGAGCCGGAGGTCGTGGCGGAGGTGCTCGAGGTCGAGGCCGAGACGGTCGAGCCTGAGGTGGCCGACGAAGAGCCGGCCGACTACGGGGCCGAGCCCGAGACGGCGGTGGCCGAGCCCGAGCCCGAGCCCGAACCCGAGCCGGAGCCTGAGCCGGAGCCGGAGCCCGAGCCGGAACCCGAGCCCGAGCCGGAGCCTCAGCGTGAGTCGTCGGGTCGCTCGATCCGCGGCGCCGAGGGGGCACGGCTGATCGCCCTCAACATGGCGCTCAACGGCACGCCTCGCGACGAGACGGCGCGCTACCTCGAGCAGAACTTCGAGCTGGACGACCAGGACGCGCTCCTGGACGAGGTCTACGCGCGCGTAGGCGGCTAGGAGCTCCCTGGCGGCGCTCGGCCTGTGAGCCGGTCCCGCTATGAGCTGAGCGGCAGGGCGGTCCTCGTAACGGGGGCCGCACGGGGGATCGGCGCCGAGACCGCGCGGCGGCTCGCACGCAGGGGCGCGCGGGTGTCGCTCGTCGGGCTCGAGCCGGAGCTGCTCGAGCAGGTCGCCGCCGAGTGCGGGCCCGACGCCGTCTGGTTCGAGGCGGACGTGACCGACCTCGCCGCGCTGGAGCGGGCGGTCGACGGGACGGTCGAGCGGCTCGGCGGCATCGACGTCGCCATGGCCAACGCCGGGATCGCGATTGGGGGGACCCTCCGGCACATCGAGCTGGCGTCCATCGAGCGGCTGCTCGAGATCAACCTCACCGGCGCGATTCGCACGCTCAGGCTGTGCCTACCGCACGTGCTCGAGCGGCGCGGCTACCTGCTCGCCGTCGCGTCGGTGGCCGCGGTCGGGCATCCGCCCGGGCTGTCGGCATACGCCGCGAGCAAGGCCGGGATCGAGGCGTTCGCGAACGCCGTGCGCATCGAGGTCAAGCACCTCGGCGTGGACGTGGGGGTGGCGTACTACTCGTGGATCGACACCGACATGGTGCGGGGCGCCGACGGGCATCGCGACTTCCACCACCTGCGCGATGGGCTGAAGGGAGCGCTCTCGAAGACCTACCCGGTCGCGAAGGCGGCCGAGGCCACGATCCGCGGGATCGAGCGCCGCGCGCGCTGGATCGCGTTCCCCGGTTGGATCAGGCCGATGATCCTGGCCCGCGGCGTGAACCCGCTCGTGATCGAGCTGGGAGCGAGGGACCGGATCGCCGAGTTCGACCGACTGTCGGGCGAGGAGGCCGCGCGCCTCGGTGAGCGGGCGAGCGCACCGGTGGGCGCAGGCGGCGAGGCGGCCGTGCGCTCGGCGCCGCTCCGTTAGCTGCGCGCTACCGCGGGGGCTGGTAGGCGGGCTTAGGGTCCACCGGCAACTCGATCTTCTTGGCCTTGGCCTGCTTCTTGGCCCAACTCTCGATCGCCCTGAAGGTCTTCGTGGGCTTGCCGCCCTTCTTCACGATGCTCGTGTCGAAGAACAGGCCCGTGTGCGGCGGCTTGACCAGCAGGTAATGGAGCATCTCCTTGAC
>JAXDHW010000137.1:0-2983 GCA_034664365.1 Thermoleophilaceae bacterium | reverse complement strand
GTCGCGGGCGCGCTTCTCCTGTGCGGATTGTTGTTCGGGTTGTACCGCTCCTCCAGCCACGGATAGGTGTTCATACCGGCGTGAGTCGCTGGTTGCCCGCCTCGGTCGCCCTCCTCCTGGTTCTCCTCGTGGCTCAGAACGCGGACTCGACCACCAGGCCACCCGCGCGCTGCTCGGCCACCGGCTCCCAGACCCTGTACGACGACGCTGAGGTGCGCGTCTTCACCCGCGAGGTCACGGACTACGTGGAGCGGACCGTCGCGTGCTCGCACCTGAACGGCCATCGCACCAAGATCGCCCAGGACGCCGGCGACTCGGTCAATGCGTACGTCGAGCACATCACGGCGCCGGGCGGGTGGCTGGGGTACTCCGTTCACATCGACGGCGAGAGCACGGGCACCGGCAAGGCCTGCGTCCTCCGCATCAGGACCGGGAAGCGGCGCTGCACGCGCGGGCTTCAGGTGCTCGGCCTCGGTGCCACGCGCGCCGGCTCGGTCGCGTGGCTCGCGTATGAGGGGGTCGACTCGGGCGGCGGGACCTTCTGCTGCCAGGTCTACAAGCGCGACGCCGGCGCCGAAGACGCGGTCACGCTCGACCAGGGCCCGAACATCAACCGGGACTCCTTCGCGGTGGGCGGCGGGCACATCTACTGGATGGACGCCGGCCAGCCGCGGTCGGCCACCATGCCCTGACGGTCGCACTCGGCGCGGTTTGGCGCAACAATGCCGGTACGGCGATGCGCGCCTCGGACGACAGTCGCGACCGCACCGTTGGCCTGTTGGGCCACCGGTTCTCCGAGGGATATCTCAGCACCGAGACCTTCGAGCTACGGGCGGGACTCGCCTTCGCGTCGCGCGAGGAGGGGGAGCTCGACGCGCTCGTCGAGGACCTGCCGCCGCGCGGAAGGTGGCGCGCGGCGCTCTGGCGGGCGTGGCGGCTGATCGCTCCCGGCGCGGCTGCGGATCCCGAACCGCGTCCAACCGTCGTGTCCGAGCCCCCGTACGACGCCGCGCTGGACGGTCTCGTGATCGGACGCGACCCCGACTGCAACCTGGTCGTCACCGATCCGACGGTCTCGCGCCACCACGCGGAACTGCGGCGCACCGGCGACGGCTGGGTCGTGGCGGACCTCGGCTCGAGCAATGGCACGCGCGTGAACGGCTGGCGGGTGCGACGCGCCACCGTCTTCTTGGGCGATGAGCTCATGCTCGGCCGCCACCGCATCGTCCTGCGCGCGCCGGAAGCGGCTAGATAGGCCGCAGCATGCTGCCGCCGCAGTTGCGGCACTCGACGTTCGCGGTGTCGGACATCCGTGCGATCGTGGAGTGGGCACCGCAGTCGGGGCAGTCGGAGCGGAGCTCGAAGCGGCCGAGGCAATTGACGCACCGGTAGCGGCCGGGGAGGTTCGTGGGCGACAGCCACGGCTCGCCGCATGCGGGGCACTCGGGCCGGTTGAGTCCGGGCGTGCCTTCCATACGAGTGATTGTTACCCACGGACCCGAGCGATGAAGAAACCGTCGCTGCCGTCGCGGTGGGGGAGGAGCTGGATCGGGTCGCCGTCCGGGCGCAGCTCGGGAAACGACGAGAGCAGCCAGTCCACCTGCTCGGCCCCCTCCGCCGGCGAGATCGTGCAGACCGAGTAGACGAGCGTCCCGCCCGGCCGCAGCTGGGGGACGGCGGCCGCCAACAGCTCGCGCTGGAGAGCCGTCAGCTCGGCGATCTGCGCGGGACCCTTGCGCCAGCGCGCGTCGGGGCGCGACTGGAGCGTCCCGAGGTCGGAGCACGGCGCGTCGAGCAGCACGCGGTCGAAGCCCTGGTGCTCGATCACCGTCCGCGCGTCCGCGTGGTGGACCGCGACGGCGCCGGCCCGGAGCCGCCGCGCGTTGACCTCGAGCTCGCGGGCTCGGGCCGCGTTTGCCTCGACCGCCACGACCGCGCCCTCGTTCCGCATCAGCGCGGCCAGGTGCGTGGACTTGGCCCCCGGCGCCGCGCACATGTCGAGCACGCGCTCGCCCGGCCGCGGGTCCAGCGCCCGCGCCACGGCCATCGAGCCGCGCGACTGCGGCATCACCAGGCCCTCCTCGAAGAGGTCCGACCCGTGCGCGTCGAACGGCCCATCCACCACGACTCCCTCGGGCAGCTCCGCGGCGGGACGCGCCTCAACGCCGCGTTCGGCCAGCGCCGCCAGGAGCTCCTCGCGCGTCGTCACGAGCTCGTTCGCCCGGATCGCCGACTCGGCCGGCTCGTTGTCGGCGCGCATGAGCGCGCCGGCCTCCTCCGGGCCGAGCATCGCGGTCCACATCTCCGCGAGCCAGTCCGGGTGCGACAGGGCCGCCGCGGATTCGGGCGGCAGCCGCTCGACGAGCGCGCGCGCCTCGCGCCCGGCGCGTCGCATCACGGCGTTCGCGAAGCCGGCCGCGCGCGGGCTCGCCTCCTTGACGAGCTCCACGGTCTGGTCCACGGCGGCGCGGTCCGGCACCGAGTCCATCCAGACGAGCTGGAAGACGCCGAGCCGCAGGGCGTCGAGGACCGGCGGATCGGGCTCGCGCGTGGCGAGCGCCTCGACCACGTGGTCGATCGTCCGCCGCCGCTGGATCGCCCCGTAGGCGAGCCGCTGTGCGAACGCCCGGTCGCGCGCGTCGAGTCCTGCCCGGTCGGCCTCGCCGCGGAAGGCGCGGTCGGCGAAGGAGCCCTCGGAGTCCACCCGGCGGAGGACGCGATACGCACAGGCCCGCGCGGGCGAGGCGGCCACCTACGACGGGGCGATCGCTGCGGCGTTGCCGCGCAGGTACGAGGCGGCGTCCATCGGCCGGCCGCCCGCGGGCTGGACCTCGATCAGCTCGAGGGCTCCGTCGACGCAGCCGAACAGCAACCGGCCGTCCGCGACGGCGAACTCGGACGGAGGTGGGGGCGGGGCGTCGGACACCGCGGCCCGGCGCACGCCGAGCCGTTCCCCCGCCGGCAGCAGTACGAAGGCGCCGAC
>JAXDHW010000110.1:0-3748 GCA_034664365.1 Thermoleophilaceae bacterium | reverse complement strand
AAGGCGGCGCCCTGGTCCACGCCGCCCTCGCGCAGGAGCCACTCGATCTTCGTGCCGGAGAAGTACGAGTCGATCACGAGGCCCGTGCGCTCGCGGAACAGCGCCTCGTGTCCGGCGCTGCGGAGCTCGTCGCAGCGCTCGGCCGTGCGCCTGTCCTGCCACACGATCGCCCGGTGGAGCGGCTCCCCCGTCGCCGGGTCCCAGGCCACCACGGTCTCACGCTGGTTGGTGATCCCGATGCCCGCGAGCGCCGCCCCCTCGGTGCCCGCGTCCGCCAGCGCGTCGCGCGCCACGCCGCGCGTGACCTCCCAGATCTCGGCGGCGTCGTGCTCGACCCAGCCCGGCCGCGGGAAGTGCTGCTCGAACTCGCTGTACGCACGGCCGGCGATCCGCCCGTCCCCGTCGAACACGATGCAGGTCGTGCCCGTGGTCCCCTGGTCGATCGCGAGGATCACCGGCGGGAAGCGTAAACGCGCGCGAAGGCCAGGAGCTGGCGCCCGCGGTGGATGAAGCCGGCGGCGCTCCTGCCGGTCGCCCGGTGCTCGAGCTCGAGCTCGACCTCCACGAGACGGTACCCCGCGCGGTGGGCGTCGACCGTCATGCCGATCTCCATGCCGAACCCGTGCGCGAACGGCAGGACGGCGCGGGCGACCTCCGGGCGCATCGCTCGCTGCCCCGAGATCGGCGCGGCCGGCTCGAGGCCGGTGAGCGACCGGATCGCGCGGCCGGCGAACCCGAGCGCGAGGCCGAAGCCGCCGCCGACGCTACGGGCGAACGCCGCGACCGCCAGGTCGCCATCGCCGCGATCGAGCGCCTCCACCAATCGCGGAAGCTCGCGCGCGGACGCCCCGAGGTCGCCGTCGCAGAGCACCACCGCCCGCTCGACGCCGAGCTCGAGCAGGCGCTCGACCCCGAGCGTGGCGGCGCCCCCCTTCCCGGTCGGGCGCGCGTGCCGCACCAGCCCCGCTCCCCCCTGGAGGGCCACGTGCCAGGTGCCGTCGCGCGAGCCGTCGTCGGCCACGACCACCGCCGCTCCCGGAAACGCCTCGGCGAGCGCCGCGAGCGTGTCGGCGAGCCGGTCCGCCTCGTCGCGCGCGGTCACGACTATCCCGATTTCGGCCGCCACCGCCCGGTATCGTGCCCGACCGACCGCCCGCCGCGATCCAGGAGGACCCGTTGCCCGACGTAGAGGCCCACATCACCGGCACCGTCTGGAAGATCGAATGCCAGGTTGGACAGTCCGTCGCCGAGGGCGACACGCTGGTCATCCTCGAGTCGATGAAGATGGAGATGCCGGTCGAGTCCGAGGACGAGGGCACGGTGAAGGAGATCAAGTGCGAGGAGGGGCAGTCGGTCTCCGAGGGCGACACGCTGGTGGTTCTTGAGTAGCGAGCAGTTCGCCTCGGGCAAGCTGATCCTCGACCAGCCGGCCGCGAACGTCACCCGCATCCGGATCTCGAACGCCGCCAAGCGCGGGGCGCTCGACCACGAGATCCTCGACACGCTGGCGTCGCTGATCCGCGAGCAGCGGGCGCACTGCCTCGTGATCACCGGCGACGGGCCGGTCTTCTCCGCCGGCTACGACATCGGCAACTTCGCCGACGACGAGGCCTTCTCCGAGCAGGCGGAGAGCCTGGTGGCTCATCCCTTCACCGAGGCGATCGAGGCGATCGAGGCGTACCCGTTCCCGGTCCTGGCGGCGATCAACGGCCACGCGATCGGCGGCGGCCTCGAGGTCGCCGTCACCTGCGACATCAGGATCGCCGCGGCCGGCGTGAAGCTCGGCATGCCGCCCGCGAAGATCGGCCTGATCTACTCGCACACCGGCCTTCGGAAGTTCATCGAGGTGTGCGGCGTGGCCAATACGAACGAGCTCTTCCACCTCGGGCGGAACGTCGACGCGCGCCGGGGCTACGAGATGGGGCTCGTCAACCAGATCGTGGAGCCGGAGCGCCTCGATGAGACGGCCGTGGAGGTCGCCGCTGAGATCGCGGCCAACGCGCCCCTCTCGCTCGAGGGCAACAAGCGTGTCATCCGTGCACTGCGCGAGAACGGCTGGCCACTTCCGGACGCCCTCGAGCACGAGCTGGTCGAGCTCCGCGAGTCGTGCTTCCTCTCGGAGGACTTCCGCGAGGGGATCCGGTCGTTCGCCGAGCGGCGGCCGCCGGAGTGGAAGGGCCGCTGACGCAGTAGCCGTCCGGCGGCGCGCCTACCTTGCGGCTGCCGGTGCCCCCGCTCATCACGTACGAGGAAGCGATCGCCCTCGGGCAGATCGAGGATCACGCCGAGATCGAGTCGCTCGTGGAGCGGGCGTTCGCGGCGCGCCTCGAGAACTTCGGCGACTCCACCGACCTGTGCTCGCTGGTCAACGCCAAGTCCGGCGGCTGCGCCGAGGACTGCGGCTTCTGCGCGCAGTCGCGCTTCGCCGAGGCGGACACGCCGATGCACGCGATGATGACGCCGGAGCAGATCCTCGAGCACGCGCGGGCGGCCGAGGCGGCCGGGGCGCACCGCTTCTGCATGGTCACCCAGGGGCAGGGGCTCTCCAAGCGGGACTTCCAGAACGTGGTCGAGGGCGCGCGGCTGGTCGCGGAGCACACCAACCTCAAGCGCTGCGCCTCGATCGGGCACATGTCCACCGAGCGCGCGAAGGCGCTCAAGGAGGCGGGCATCCAGCGCGTCCACCACAACGTGGAGACGGCCGAGTCGTACTACGACGAGGTTTCCACCACGGTGCGCTACGAGGGCCGGATCCGCACGATCGAGGCGGTGCGCGAGGCCGGGCTCGAGACGTGCGTGGGCGGCATCCTCAACCTCGGCGAGACGCGCGAGCAGCGCGTGGAGATGGCGTTCCAGCTGGCCGCGCTCGACCCCACCAGCGTGCCGATCAACCTGCTCAACCCGCGTCCCGGCACCAAGTTCGGCGACCGCGACTACATGGACCCGTGGGAGGCGGTCAAGTGGATCGCGATCTTCCGCCTGATCATGCCCGCGGCGCTGTTCCGGCTCTGCGGCGGGCGGATCGAGAACCTCGGCGAGCTCCAGCCCCTGGCGGTCAAGGCGGGCCTCAACGGCGTGATGATGGGCAACTTCCTCACCACGCTCGGCGCCGAGCCCGAGGACGACCGCGCGATGTTCGAGGCGCTCGGGCTCAACACCGCGCGCCAGCCCGACAACGGGGCCAACCCCCGGCCGGACAACCGATCGGGCTGGCTCGGCGGGCAGACGCCGGAGACGCCGGTCGACCGGTTGATCGACCACCAGGACGAGGCCCCGATGTGGGATCCCGCCACCCAGCTTCGCCACCGCAAGAAGACGTCGGTGCCGCCGCGGCCCGACGGCGCGCCCAACGCCTTCCCCCAGGTCGTCCAGGTCGCCGGCAGGGGGGCCTGAGTGGGCGACGTCGGCGAGCTGCTCGACGAGCTGCGCGACCGTGGCCTCTACCGGCGGCTGCGGCTGATCTCCGGTCCGCAGGGCGCGCGCGTGCTGCTCGACGGCAAGCCGGTCCTGCTCCTGTGCTCCAACAACTACCTCGGGCTGGCCGATCACCCGCGCGTGCGCGAGGCCGCCGCCGACGCGGCCATGCGCTGGGGCGCGGGCGCCGGGGCATCGCGGCTCGTATCCGGCAACATGACCGTGCACCGCCGGCTCGAGGAGCAGCTGGCCGACTTCAAGGGCGCGCCGGCCTGCGTGCTGTTCGGGTCGGGCTACCTCGCCAACGCCGGCACGATCTCGGCGCTGGCGCGCG
>JAXDHW010000072.1:0-9324 GCA_034664365.1 Thermoleophilaceae bacterium | reverse complement strand
CACCGCCCGCCGCGCCTGCGTGACCACCACCGAGATCGGGTTGTGCATGATCGGCTTCGCGAACTCTGGACGGTGGAGGGTGTCGATCGTGTAGATGATCGGCGACGCGTAGAAGAGCGCCTGCGCGCAGACGTCCCAGATCGGCCGCACGTCGCGGAAGCGCACGTACAGCGACGACAGCAGCATCGCGATGCCGGTCACGAACACGCCCATGAACAGCAGCAGGAGCGGCAGCTCGAGCCAGCTCCACATCGGCGTCACGCCGCGCGCCAGCGCGAACACCATCACCACGATCAGGTTGAGGACCAGGTTGAAGTAGGCGGTCAGCACCACGGCGAGCGGGATCACCATCCGCGGGAAGTGGATCTTGCGGACGAGGTTCTCGCGGTCCACCAGCGAGCTGACCGAGCCGATCGTCGCGTCGGCGAAGAACGTGAAGATCACGATGTCCTGGAGCAGGACGACGGGGTACTGGTCGACGAGCTTGCCGAGGGCGACGATCTGGGTGAACACGACCAGGAGCACCCCGAACAGCATCAGCGGCCGCAGAAGCTGCCAGAAGTACCCGAGCACCGACCCGAAGAAGCGCAGCTTGAAGTCGGTGACCGCCAGCGTCCAGGTGAGGTGCAGGAAGCGGCGGAAGTCGCCGCCGAGGGCGGACGGTCCCCTGATCCGGCGCCCGAATGCGCCGACCTCGACGGGTGTCGCGCTCATGTCGATGACGCCCGGCCGCTGAGCGTCTCGCCGGCGCGCTCGAGCGACACGTCGTGCGGGAGATCGACGACGCCGCCTGAGATGTACGTGCCGGTGACGACGATCGATGTGAACCGCGGCCGGCGGTCGATCAGATTCTGGCTCTGGCGCCGCATGACCCACGGCGAGGCGAACACGCGCCCGGGAGCGAAGGCGTTCTCGAACGCCACCGAGAAGACGGCCTCGTCGTCTGGCGCGTAGGTGCCCGTCGACTCGCTGGCCCAATCGGTCGACGTGGCGAACAGCGGCTGCCCGGCCTCGTTCTCGAGCAGCACCGCGAACGCCGGGTTCTCGGCCGGCTCTTTGAACACCACGCGCGAGCGGAACGTGCACGCGCGGCCCTGCGGCAGCGCGGTCTGGCGCTCGCCGTGCTCGTCCTCGAACCAGGCCTCGACTATCTCCGCCGAGCGGTCGCCGTAGCGCTCGCCGCCCTCGCCGGCGTTGCCCGCCTCGCGCCCGAAGTTGATCTCCATGTAGTTGTCGGCCACCTCGCGCGGGCTGCCCATCACCTTCATCTCACCGCGCTCGAGCAGCACCGCCCGGTCGCAGAAGCGCTTGACCGACCCCATGTCGTGCGTGACGAAGAGGATCGTCTTGCCCTCCTCCTTCATCCGGCGGAAGACGTCGAAGCACTTCTGCTGGAAGGACGCGTCACCGACGGCGAGCACCTCGTCGATCAGGAGGATGTCGGCGTCCACCTGGATCATCACGGAGAACGCCAGGCGCACGTGCATGCCGGACGAGTAGTTCTTCAGCTTGAGGTCGACGAACTCCTCGAGTTCGGCGAACTCGATCACACGCTCGAAGCGCTCACGCGCGTCGCGTGGCGAGAGGCCGAGCATGATCCCGTTGATGGCCACGTTGTCGCGGGCCGCGAGGTCGGGGTTGAAGCCCACGCCGAGCTCGATGAACGTCGACACGCGGCCGTTGATGTAGATGCCGCCGGAGTCGACGCCGTAGATGCCGGCCATGCACTTGAGCAGGGTGCTCTTGCCGGATCCGTTGCGGCCCACGATCCCGAAGAACTCGCCGTGCGGGACGGCGAACGAGACGTCCTTGAGCGCCTCGAAGCGGTCGTGACCCGAGCGCCGGAGGGGATGCAGCGCCCGCTCCTTCAGGGTGTGGACCTGTTCGCGCGGGATGCTGAAGGTCTTCGACACCCCGTCGACGACGACCGCGGGGACGCCGTCCGTGGAGGCGCTCATTTCCCGAAATGTAGCCACCGGGGGAGTTCGCGCCGGACACGCGTGCGGACCTGGCGGCGCGGCCCCGGCGTGAGCGGATGGCGCGCCACGAAGGACGCGTACATCGCGAGCTCCCACAGCTGCTGCTCGCGCTTGCGGCCGCTCATGCCGCTGGTCGGCGACGGCCAGCGGTAGCGGGCGAGCTGCCTGTGCACGTAGGCGAAGCGCCAGCCGGCGCGCGCGAGCTTCATGTACATGTGGTAGTCCTCGGTCATCCAGAGCCACAGCGCGTAGCCGCCGACCGCGCGCGCCGCAGCAGTCCGGATCGTGGCCGTCGGGCAGGGGATCGGGTTCTGCTCCGCGATCTTCGGGAAGTCGTACATCGGGTGGACCGACGGATCCCCGATGTAATCGTCGTGCCCCGTCGGGTGGCCGATGATGTGCGTGTTCGTGTAGGTGAGTCCCACGCCCGGATCCTCGAAGCACGGCAGCACCGACTCGAGGTAGTCGGGCTCCCACTCGTCATCGGAGTCGAGCTGCGACACGAGCGGCGCGCGCGCCAGCCGCAGCGCCGCGTTGCGCCCGCCGGCCGTGCCGGTGTTGAAGCGCTTGCGCACGATGCGCAGCCGCGGGTCGCGAACTTCTTCGAGCGCCTCGCGGATCGGCGGCGTGGACGCGTTGTCCGCCACGATCAGCTCGAGGTCGGGCACGGTCTGCGCGAGCACCGACTCGACCGACCCGCGGATCGTCGCGTGGGAGTTGTACGCCGGCATCATCACCGTGGTTCGCGGCGCGCTCACAGGCCGAACGCCTCCTCGGCGCGGTCCGCCACGTGGCGCGCGATGGCGAGTGCGGAGGTGGCGGCGGGGGAGGGCGCGTTGCGCACGTGGAGGGCGCGCGGAGTGGCCTCGAAGGCGAAGTCGTCGAGGAGTGCGCCGTCGCGGCCGAGCGCCTGCGCGCGCACGCCGGCGGGACCGCGCAGCACGTCGCCGGCGCCCAGCTCGGGTACGTAGCGCGCAGCGGCGCGGGCCAGCGCCCGGCGGCTCGCGGCGTGGTGGAGCTCGGTGGCACCGGTGCGCCAGAACCTCCGCACGAGCCGCCACGTGCCGGGCCACGCGAGGGTGGCGGCGAGGTCGCGGGCGCGCACGCGGCTCAGGCGATAGGCGTCGCGTGCCGGTGCGAGCAGCGCCGTGGGCCCCACCAGCACCTCGCCGCCCGGGTGGCGGCTCAGGTGGACCCCGAGGAAGGGCAGCCGCGGATCGGGCACGGGGTAGACGAGCGCGCGCACCAGGTGACGGCGCCCGGGCCGCAGCCGCAGGTACGCGCCGCGGAAGGGGACGATCCGCGGGTCGGGCGATCCGCCGCACAGCATCGCGAGCCGGTCGGCCCAGAGGCCCGCGCAGAAGAGCGCGTGGCGCGCCCGCACCTCGCCACGCGGCGTCGTGAGCGCGATCGAGCGCTCGCCGGGGTCCACCGCGGTGACCTCGGCGCCGGTCACGACCGCCGCGCCGCGCTCCGCGAGCTCGTCGGCCAGCGATCGCGCCACCGCGGCGAAGTCCACCACCCCGGTGGCCGGCGAGTGGAGCGCGGCCACCCCGCGCACGTGCGGCTCGATCGCCGCGATCCCGTCGGCGCCGACCCGCCGCAGACCGGGCACCGCGTTGGCGACACCGCGGCGCTCCAGCTCGTCGAGCGCGCGCAGCTCCCGCGGGTCGGTCGCGACGATCAGCTTGCCGCAGCGCTCGTAGGGGATGCCGAGGCGGTCGCAGCGCTCGTACAGGAGGCGCGCGCCCTCGACCGACAGCCGCGCCTTGAGCGACCCGGGCGCGTAGTAGATCCCGGCGTGCACCACGCCGCTGTTGTGGCTCGTCTGGTGCGCGCCCGGCTCCGCCTCCTTCTCGAGCACCCGCAGGCGGAGGCGCGGGTGGCGCTCGGCCAGCTCGCGGGCCACCGCGAGCCCCACGATCCCGGCGCCGACGACCGCGAGGTCGCACTCTCCTGACGGGTCCAGGGCGGGCTCCGGCATCGGCGGCGCAGGCTATCCGGGCGTTTACCGGTGCCCCTCGGCGGGGACACTTGGCGCGCAGGGGTAGTTGACCTACGCGGGGGTGGGATTGCCAGGTCGCACGGGCGCGGTGCGCGTCCTCATGCTGATAGCCGGGGTTCTCACGGCGCTCGTCGCGGGCGCCGTGGACGCGTCGGCGGCCGAGCAGCACGCGTACGCCGCGGCGATGAACTACGCCACGGCGACGATCACGATCGGCCAGGGCGACACCCTCACCTTCACCAACCTCGACAACATCGCCAAGCACGACCTGGTCGACCACGACGGCCAGTTCGGCAGCGACCTGCTCGGCGCCGGTGAGTCAGGCCCGGTCCGGGGTGTCGAGAAGCTCGACCCGGGCACGTACAACTTCCACTGCTCGCTGCACTCGTGGATGCGCGGCGTGCTCCAGGTCACCCCGGCCGGCGGAGCCGGGACGCCGACCTCCCCCAAGGTCGGCGGCGGCGGCGCGGGCTCGCCGACGGCCGGCTCGGCGGCGACTCCCAACCCGTACGACATCTGGCCGCGCGCCGCGCAGGCGTCGACCGGCAGGGCCAGCTGGACCTCGTATGGCAGGGACGGCACCAACTCGCGCAACGGCGGCAAGCGCGCTCCCGCACCCGCCGACCTGCCGAGCCTCGGCGTGGCGTGGAGCCTCCACTCGGCCTGGGGCGACTTCCTCGGGACGCCCGTCGTGGCGAAGGGGAAGGTCGTGGCGGGGACCTTCGACGGGCACGTCCTGGCGGCCAGCTCCAAGACGGGCGCGATCAAGTGGCACTACGACGTCGGTCAGCCGGTGAACGCGTCGGTCGCGGTCGCCGGCAATCGGGTGTTCGTGCCGGTCGCCCAGCCGCACACCCCGCGGATGGTGGCGCTCCGGCTGTCCGACGGGAAGAAGCTCTGGGACGTCCCGATCGACACCCAGAAGGACTCCGACGTGTACGGCAGCCCGGTCGTCTGGAAGGGGACCGTGTACGAGGGGATCTCGGCCCTCTACGGCGAGCTGAACGACCCGAACGTGCACGTTCGCGGCAATGTCGTCGCGCTGAACGCCCGCACCGGCAAGCTGCGATGGCGCACCTACATGGTTCCCCCGAAGCACGACGGCGGAGCGGTCTGGTCGTCGCCCGCGGTCGACCGGCGCACCGGACGGGTGTTCGTCGGCACCGGCAACGCGTACCACGCGCCTTCGTCGCCCACGACCGACTCGATCGTCGCGCTCGACGGGCGCAGCGGACGGATGGTGGCGCACCACCAGGCCACGGCGGGCGACGTGTGGAACGGCACCGAGGGCGTGGCCAACGGGCCGGATGCCGACTTCGGCGCCTCGCCCCAGCTCTTCACCGGGCCGGGCGGGCGCGAGCTCGTGGGTGAAGGCCAGAAGTCGGGCACCTACTGGGCGCTCGACCGGAGGACGCTCCAGCCGGTCTGGAACACCACGATCGGGCCGGGCACCGAGGTCGGCGGGATCCTCGGATCGACCGCGACCGACGGCAAGCGCATCTACGGTCCGAACACGGTCGCGGGCGAGGAGTGGGCGCTCGGCACCGACGGCAGCCCCTCGTGGGTCTCGACCTCCGGCGGTCCGATCAAGTTCAGCGCGACCGCCGTCGCCAACGGCGTCGTCTACTCCACCGACACCAACGGCTTCCTCAACGCGCACGAGGCCTCCACCGGTCTGCCGCTCGCGCACATCCCGCTGGGCGCCCCGAGCTGGGGCGGCGTGGCCATCGCGGGCGGCACGATCTTCGTGGCGATCGGGAGCGAGGGCGACTCCGGCTACATCGCCGCCTACCGCGTGCGGAAGGGCAACGAGGAGACCGCGCCCGCGCACCACTGGCAGGACGACCCCGAGCCCGACCCCGCCCAGTACCAGCGCGACAAGCAGCTCAAGAGGGAGTGCGCGAAGAAGCAGAACCGGAACGCCAAGCGCTGCCGCGACTACCGCCGGCGCCAGGCCCAGGCGAAGAAGGAGTCCGAGCAGCAGGGCTCGAGCCACCACGACCCGGGCCAGGGCGGCGCGGTGCTGCACGCGAGCCGCGAGAAGGGCGACCAGTTCGTGCCGAAGCCCGCCGGGACGACCGACAAGCTCAACCTGTACTACGGGCCGTACACGATCCCGCCGGGCTGGGACGCGAACCGCGTGGACCTCGCACTCCCCATGCAGGAGGGATTCCTCGAGTACGTCGACCCGCAGATGTACCGCGTGGCCGACATGACCGAGCCGAGCCATCAGGAGGCGCACATCCACCACGCGCACTGGTTCGCGCTCGACCCCGGCAACAAGGAGGACACCTACCTCTACGGCACCCACGAATGGGTGTTCGGGATGGGCGACGAGGAGACGCGCGGCGACTTCCGGGAGCGCAGCGCGGCCAACGGCAAGCACGGCCCCGTCTACGGCCAGCACATCCCGGCGGGCCAGCACCAGAGCATGATCTACATGCTCCACAACAAGACGAACCAGCCGATGGAGGTCTGGATCGTCCTCCACGTGCAGTTCGAGCACGGCTCGCAGAAGCAGCTCGAGGCGATCCATCACCGGCCCTACCACGACGTGTCCGGGCTGCTGTTCGGGCGCACCTACGACGTACCGCGCCAGGCGAACGGCGACGGCAGGTACGAGTACGCGAAGGACTCCGGCCGCGTGATCGAGTGGACCTCTGACACCGACGGCACGATCATCGGCGCCGGCGGGCACGTGCACCCGGGCGGTAAGCGGGTGACGTTCGAGAACTACGGGAGCAAGCAGGACCCCTGCCCGAACACCGGCGGCGGCTATGGCGGCACGCTCCTGATCCGCGAGAACGAGATCGACCACAACGTGCCGCTCTCCGAGGACTACCAGACCGAGGTGACCCACCCGGCCTGGCGCGCCCCGATCCACAAGGGCGACCGCCTGCGGATCAGCGGGACCTACGAGAACAGGGACCACGCCTGGTACCGGGTGATGACGCACGAGGGCGTCTACATCGACAAGGCCGAGGCGCCGAAGGGCCGCTGCAAGCCGTACATGATCGGCAAGTGGCGGAAGACCTGGAAGAACCCCACGAACGGCGTGCCCAACCGCTCCTGGGGCAGCCACACCGACGACTTCTGCGGCACGAAGTACGGCGGGCCCGCGTGCGACAAGCCCGAGAAGCCTCCGGCGGAGAGCAAGTTCGCCCACCAGACGACGGTGAGCATCGCCGACTTCCAGTACCTGCCCGGCGACCGCTCGTCGGAGGCGGCCGGCGGCAAGATCCCGTCGATCACACGCGGCGAGCAGCTCACCTTCGTCAACGCGGACCAGTTCGCCGACATCAGGCACACGGTCACCACCTGTCCGTGGCCGTGCAACGGCGAGTACGTGGCCAACTACCCCCTGGCCGACGGCCGCTGGGACTCGGGGACGCTCGGCTACGACGTGGTCGACGGCGGCACCGCCAACCCGCGCGCCACCACGCCGAAGAACCTGCCGGCCGGCCTGTACACGTACTTCTGCCGGATCCACCCCTGGATGCGCGGGGCGTTCAGGGTCACGCCCTAGCGGCGCGCGCGGCTACTTCCCACCCAGGTAGCGCATGAACACCTGGTGGTCGTTGCCCTTCGAGCCGCGCGGCGCGGAGCTGTCGTAGACGAAGTAGTTCGAGTAGTAGCTGACGCTGGGGTTGCGGCCGCCGCCGGACACGGGCACCCCGTAGCGCTCGCCCACCGACTGCACGAGCGTCAGGTTGCGCACCCCCGTGTACAGGTAGGTGTCGGCCAGTCCGTTCTCGTCCATCCGGCGCCGGTCGGCGCGCGTCGGGAGGTTGCTCGCGTCGGTCTCGAAGCCGACGTAGTAGCCCGAGTTGACGACGACCGGCTTGCGCGAGTCGTCGTTGCCGAGGTTGCCGCCCGCGCGCGTGACGACGTGCTCGTCGTGGCCGAGGTCCTTGTAGGCGATCTGCCAGTGGTCGCCGCGGCGGGCCTCGTAGGCCACGACGTTGCGCCTGAGCGAGTTGAACGCCGGGTCGCGACCGTCGGCGACCTTGTGCGGCTTCCCGATCGAGTCGCGACTGAGGTAGACGTCGCCGTGGCCGTTGTCGAAGACCAGGTCGCTGTGCTCGCCGGCGCCGAACGACGGGTGGGCCGCGTCGCCGTTGTCGAAGAGCGTGTGGGTCTCGCCGTCCTTGCGGACGAAGAGCCGGCCGCCGACAGTGAACGCCGTGCGCGAGCAGTCGCCCGCGACCGACACCGACTCGACGTCCTCGTTGGCCTCGTGGCCGCCCGGGTACGAGATGCGCTTGAGGTTGCCCCGGCGCCACAGGAAGGCGTCAACCTTGCCGTTGCGGTCGCCGTGCACGAGGTTCGACGCCTTCGACAGGAACGCGACGCACTTGGGCGCCACGTAGAAGTTGCCGTCGACGGCGGGCGCGAAGGACGGGCCGTTGGCGTCGTGGCCGTCGAGCCCCTTCGAGATCAGGTGGGTCTCGCCGGGACGCCAGACCTCGCCGTCGTTCGAGTAGCTGCCGGCACGGCGGATCAGGAAGACGTCGCTCACGCCGTTGCCGTCGCCCTTGACGAGGTCGGAGGCCTCGGACTGGAAGGCGAGCATGCGGGCGTAGCGCTTGTCACCGGAGATGACGCCGTGGGTGGAGGGGCCGTTGGGCATGTCGCCGTGGCGGTCCTTCGAGATCAGCCAGGTGGTCTGGTAGCGGGCGGCGTGGACCGTCGGCGATGCGCCGCTCGCGGCGGCGAGCGCTCCTCCACTGACGACGGCGGTCGCGGCGATCACCGCTATGGCTGCCGCGAGAAGGGCGGTCGCGGTCCGGGTCATCGGGTCCTCCAACGGCGGGTGCATGTTCACTGAACGCGCGGTCACTCGTGGAAGTCACGCGCGAGCGCACGAAGAGCGAGGGCCGATCGACCCTCAGCCTAGGCTTCGGCGCGGCCGGCGTTTACTTGAGTCAGCGGGCGGAGGCGCGCACGCCGGCACCCGATTCGCGCCGCGTGTCTATCGTTCGACTGCGATGAGGGGGATGCGGGTGCGTGGGTTGACCGCTGGGCTGCTTGCGGCCGCGGCGTTCCCGGCCGTGGCTGCGGCCGCGCCGCACAAGTCCACGCACAGGCGCGTCGAGAAGAAGGTCGCCTCGGCGTCCGCCGACGCCAAGCAGGTCACGGAGTCGTTCGTCAAGCTGCGCTTTCCGCTGCCGGCGGAGGCGGGGGCGCGCCCCGAGGCGTGCAACTGGGTCACGTACCTGCGCTTCCGCGACGCCGCCGGGCCGCGCAAGTCGCGCAATGCCGACGCGATCTTCGTGACGATGCCGGGCATCTTCGCCGGGGCGGGGTCGCTCGACATCTTCGCGCGCAACGTCGTGCGGA
>JAXDHW010000030.1:0-13980 GCA_034664365.1 Thermoleophilaceae bacterium | reverse complement strand
CGATCCCGAGCGTCAAGACCTACCCGTGGCCGCCGAACGGCTCCACGAACATCGCTACCACGTTCACTTCGAACGAGAGCCCCGATCCCTACGACGTGGCGGGGACCCAGTCGCTCGGCTACCTGCTGTCGGTGAACATGGACGGGCCCTGGTTCGACCACTACTCGACGGAGGTGAAGGTCGCGAGCGCCTCGCTCGTCACCGCGGGCGGCAGCCCGGCGGAGATCACCGTTGTCGACTCGCAGACGCCCTACCAGTACAACGGCGTGCAGATCGGCCAGTACCTCCCGTCCGCCTTCGCGATCTTCCCCCACGGCGCGCTCAAGCCCGCCACCACCTACAACGCGCACGCGCAGGGCACGGTGACGTACCAGAGCGACCCCCCCTACGCCTTCAACGTCACCTGGCACTTCAAGACCGGCGGGAACACCGTCCCCGGCAAGGCCACGCTCAAGCTCGGCAAGGGCAAGATCGACGGCGACAAGGTGCACTTCAAGCTCACCGCGGGCGGGCCGCTGGTGGGCCGCACGGCCAAGGTCAAGCGCACCACCAAGAAGCCGGGCAAGCCGAAGAAGGTCAAGAAGTTCAGCCTCAAGCTCAAGGCGAAGCAGAAGCTCACGGCGCCCAAGCCGCCCAAGCACGGCTCGGTCAAGTTCAAGGTCACCACCGCGCCGTTCGTCAAGGACGGCGTGAGCTACAGCGCCGCCTCGGCCACCAGCGGCCTCAGCCGCTAGCCGCGCCTCTCAAAGGCCGTGGTGCGGCCACTCCGGCTGCTCGCGCCGCTTGAACGCGCCCGCGCCGATCGTGTGCGAGTCGCGGCGCATGAACATCGAGATCGTGGCCTCGGCCTCGATCCGCAGGCGCTCCTCGAGGGTGCGGCCCACGCCGGTCACGACGCTCTCCTTGTCGGCGCGGAGCGCTCCCTGGGGCAGCGCGGCGATCTCCCGCGCGAGCTCCTGCGCGCGTGGCAGCGCCTGCCCGCGCGGGACAACCTCGTTGACCAGCCCGATCCGCTCGGCCTCGTGGACGTCGATCCGGCGCCCGGTGATGATCAGCTCCATCGCCTTGGCGTAGCCGACCACGAGCGGCAGCCGCGCGGTGAGCCCGTCCCCGCCGACGATGTTCCAGCGGCGCTCGAGCGCCCCGAACTCGGCGTTCTCCGCCCCGATCCGGATGTCGGCGAGCAGGGCGGTCTCGAGACCCGCGGCGAACGCGTAGCCATTCACGGCGGCGATGATCGGCTTGAACACGTCGATCCGGCGCGTGTAGCCGCACGGTCCCGGGTCGTCGTAGATGCTCCGGCGGAACTCCTCCCAGTCGCCGATCTCCGACAGCTCGGACGCCTGCTGGAGGTCCCACCCCGCGCAGAACGTGGTCTCGCCGGCGCCCGTGATCACGAGCACGAACGCATCGTCGTCGTCGCGGAAGCGGCGCCAGGCGTGGTGCAGCTCGCTCGCCATCTCGCGGCTGATCGCGTTGTGCTGGTCGGGCCTGTCGTAGGTGAGGGTGACGACGTGCTCGTCCTGCTCGTACCTGAGGTTCTCGTACTCCATGCGGCTCCTTTCAGACGATCGTCAGGCGGGCGGCACGCGCTCGCGGATGAGCGCCGGGGCGTCGAGGGCGGTCGGCGCCCACAGGTCGGCGCCGATCCTGTGCGCGGCCTCCTCGCTCTCGTAGGCCTGGCCGCCGACGGCCACGAGCGGCGGCTCCGCAAGCGACTGGAGCGCCTCGACCGTCGCCTGCGCGTCGGGCAGGTGGTCGCGCATCGTGGTCGAGAGCGCCACCACGTCCGGCACCTCGCTGTCGGCGAGGGCGACGAGGTCCTCGACCGGAAGCGTCGCGCCGAGGTAGAGGACCTCCCAGGCCTCGCCCTCGAGCAGGCCGGTGAGCATCTGGCCCCCGACGCAGTGACGCTCGCCCGGTGAGCAGGCGACGATCGCGAGCCGACCGGCCTCCGGCGCGAGCCGCAACCGTCCGGCGAGCTCGGACACCAGCGAGGCCGTGACCTCGGCCGCCAGGTGCTCGTGCGCGACGCTGATCGCGCCCGATTCCCAGCGGCTGCCGACCTCGATCAGGACGGGGGCGAAGACCTCCGCGTAGAGGGTGCCGACGGCGATGCCGGAGGCCGCCGCATCCCGCGCGATCGCGCGCGCCCGAAACGGGTCGGGCTCGAGGACGGCCTCGAGGTACTCGTCGCGAATCCGATCCGGCTGAGGTGCCTGGCGCGCCAACCATCGCTCAGTAAATCGCAAGTTCACGGCGGGGAGGGGCACTGCCGATAGACCCGCGATGACCGAGGGAGCCGGAGCACATGTCCGGCGCACGGTCGGCTGCCTTGCCGCCGCGGGCCTCATGCTGCTGGCGGCGGCGCTTCCGGCCGCCGCGCGCGCCCGCGAGGGGCACAACCCGCGCGGGCGGATGCTCGGCACCGTGCCGGCGAAGACCGCGGTCCGCGGCCGCGCCCGGCTCGCCGCACCGGCGACGACCGCCGCCCCGAGCCAGCTGACCTACCACGGCGGCCCGGTCGTTCACGACGGGCACGTCTACGCGATCTTCTGGGCCCCGCCCGGCTACGAGTTCCCGGCGGACTACAGGGACGCGGTCGCGGACTACTTCACGCGCGTGGCCGCGGACAGCGGCAAGCGAACCAACGTCTACTCGGTCAGCCGCCAGTACGGGGACGCGATCGGCCAGGCGGAGTACCGGGTCGCGTTCGAGCGCTCGCTGGACGACACGACCCCGTTCCCGGCCGGCGACTGCAGCGACGGAATGAGCCCGCTCTGCGTCACCGACGACCAGCTCACCCAGGAGATGCGCGACTTCGTCACAGCCGGCGACCTGCCGCGCGGGCTCGACAGCCAGTACTTCCTCTTCCTCCCGCCCGGCGTGGGATCGTGCTCGGACTCGGCCGGGTCGGAGTGCGCCTACCACGACTACTGCGCCTACCACACGTGGACCGAGGCCGCGGGGACCGTGCTGTACGCGGTCCACCCGTTCGTGACGGGCGTGGACAGCTGCGACATGGGGGAGTCGCCGACCGGAACGAGCGCCGACGCGGTGCTCAACGTGGTGAGCCACGAGCACAACGAGATCGTCACCGACCCGGTGGGCACGGCCTGGTACGACGACGACGGCGAGGAGAACGCCGACAAGTGCGGCTGGATCTTCGGTGACATGCAGGGCGGCGGGGGCGCGCTCTACAACCAGGTGATCGCAGGCAGTCCCTACCTGCTCCAGCTCGAATGGAGCAACAGGCACCGCGGCTGCGCCGCCAGCCTGCCCAACCAGCTCCCGCGCGCGTCGTTCGCCTCGAGCGGCACGACGGTGACGGGAAGCCCTGTGACCTTCGATGCGAGCGGGGCGTGGGACAGCGACGGCGCGATCGCGGCGTACGCGTGGAGCTTCGGCGACGGGGCGAGGGGGCCCGGGAGGGTCGCGCACCACACGTACGCGCGGCCCGGCCGCTACGACGTGAGGCTGACGGTGACCGACGACGACGGCGGCAGCGCCTCCAGCACCATGACCGTGTTGGTCGGCGGCGCGGCGCCGGCACGGGGCGGGGGCCTGCATGGCGCCGCGTCGCGGGGCCGCTACAGCGGCGGCCGCGCCGCGAGCGCGCGGAGGCGCGGCAAGCGCAGGCACAGCGCGATGCGCAACAGCTCGATTCTCGGCCGCTGATCCGCGGCGGGGCTTGATCCGCTCCGAGGCGTCGGCTAGCGTCGCGGGCCGTGCGTTACCTGCCCCCCGCGCCGCGCATGCTCGTCGGCCGGGACGCCGAGCTCGTGGCCTGCGCGGAGGCGTCCAGCGCGTCGCCGCTCGAGTTCCACGGGCCGGCCGGGATCGGGAAGACCACGCTGCTCGCGCGCGTGGCGCACACCGCCGCCGCACTCCCCGATGGAGTCGTTTTCGTCATCGCGGCCGGCAAGCGGCCGCCGGAGGACCTGCGGCGGAGCCTCGCCGGGAAGCGCGCGCTCGTCGTGCTCGACGACCTCGGGCTCGAGCCGGCCGAGGTCGACGCGCTGCTCGACGCCGCCCCGCTCTCCACATTCCTGATCGGCTCCCGCAAGCCGGTGCTGCGCGGCCGCGGCCGTTCCCTGCGGCTCGACGGGCTCGCGCCCGACGCCGGCGTCGTGCTGCTGGCGCGCGAGCTGGACCGGCCGCTGGAGGCCGACGAGGTCGACGCGGCGCGGGCGCTCGTGGGGGCGCTGGGCGGCCACCCGGGGCGGCTCGTGGCCGTCGCAGCGGCGGTACGCACGGGCCGAGCGACGCTCGGGGAGCTCGCCGCCACCGCGCCAGCGCCGCTGTCGCGGCGGCCCCGGCTTGCCCTCCCAAGCCTGCGAACCGCGGTCGTTGCCGCCGCCGCGGTCGCACTGGTCGCCGTGGCGCTGGCGCTGAGCGCCGGGCCGGGCGATGAGACGGCCCGCAATCCGAGCCCCGCCCCGCAGGCCTCCCTCGCCACGCCGGCGCCGGCGGCCACTCAGCCCTCGATCGCGATCGTCGTTCCCCGCGACGGAGTCGTGTACGGCGACACCGGAGAGGTCGTGCCACGCGCCAGCTACTCGTGCCGCGAAGCGCGCTCGTGCGCGGGCCCGGTCGCGAGCGGAGCCCCGCTCGACACCCGAACCGGCACGCACGAGTTCACCGTCACCGCGGTCGCCGAGGACGGGCGCACCACGAGGGCGGTCGCGCGCTACACGGTCGACCCCGACCCGCCGTCGATCCGCGTCGAGTCCCCGCCGTTCCAGCCCGGCGGCCCCACGGCCGCGCGGTTCAGCTGCAGCGACGCTCTGTCCGGCATCGACTCCTGCGTGGCCACCGACGCCGGCGGCAACCCCATCCGCGACGGTGACGAGCTTCCGCTCACGGGCTCACTCACGGTGACCGCCACCGACCGCGCGGGCAACACCACCGCGAGGACCGTGGACTACAGGCCGCCGCCCGCGCCGGGCGACCCGGTCACCTAGCCGCCGCCGGATGGCAGGATGCCGAGTTGTCCGAAGACCGTGGCGAGGTCGGAGTAGCCCCGCTCGCAGACCAGCCGGTCGCTGTCGCCCTCGAACAGGAAGAACGCCACGCACCGCACCTCGAACGCGCGGCCGGTCGGCGGGATCCCGCGCAGGTCGCCCTTGTGCGTGCCACGCAGCCAGAACTCGACGATCACCGCCTCGTCGGCGTGGTGGAGCGCGATCAGCTCGTTGCGCTGGTCGGGGAACGCCGCGCGCGACTCGGCGAAGTAGGCGGCCACCGCCTCCGGCCCGTCGTGTACCTCGCCCGTCGGCACGATCTCGTAGCGCGGGTGGTGGAACGTCCCCATCGTCACGTCGAACTCGTGACGGTTCTCGGACTCCATGTGCTCGCGGACGATCGCCTCGCGTCGCTCACGCACGCCCATCGGCCCATCCTTCCACGTCATACTCCCGGCCGTGGCGCGCCTGTTCGGACCGTTCTTCGTCTTCGCCGGGATCATGCACTTCGCCATCCCGCGCACGTACGAGGCGATCGTGCCGCCGGGCCTGCCCAGTCCGCGGGCGATCGTCTACGCGAGCGGCGTGGCCGAGATCGCCGGCGGCGCGGGTGTGATGCACCCGCGCACTCGCAGGATCGCGAGCTGGTGGAGCGTGGCCACGCTCCTCGCCGTCTTCCCGGCGAACCTGAACATGGCGCTGAACGCGGACCGCTACAGGAAGGTGCCCGGCGGCGCCCCCGCGCTCTGGCTGCGCCTGCCGGTGCAGGCCCTCTTCATCCGCTGGGCCATCGCCGCCGGCCGCTCCTGACGTTTCGGGCCTCCTGACGCAGGGAATCCGCCGGGTGGGGGGTATGCCTGCGCGTTTCGCATCCGTACTGACGGCCGCAACGGCGGTGTTGCTCGCATGCGCGGGCACGGCGACGGCCTCGGACCACCCCGCGAACGTGCCATGGGAGACGTTTCTGCCGGCGCTGCCCGCGTCCGCCAAGGTGCAGCCGCACTCGGTGCCGTTCTGCAGGGTCGCGAGCTTCAGTTGCATCGACACCGAGGTCCGGCGCCTCCGAAACGCCCAGCGCACCTTCAGGTGCGACCACCGCGGGGTGTTCGCCACCACCTACCTCGAGCTCACCCGCACACTCCGCCGGGAGCTCCGCAGGCAGCCGAAGCTGTTCCACTGGTCGCGCTACCTCTACGTGGAGGACGCACTGTTCGCGGACGTCTACTTCAACACGCTGCGAAACGACAGGAGGGGAAAAGCGGTCCCGCCGGCGTGGCGGATCGCGCTCGACACGGCGCGCTCGGGCGAGGTCAACGGCGCGCAGGACATGCTGCTCGGCATCAACGCCCATGTGCAGAACGACATGCCGTTCGTGGTCGCCTCGCTCGGCCTGCGCACGCGCAAGGGTGAGACGCGCAAGCCCGACCACGACGTGATGAACAAGGTCCTCGACACCGCGTACGAGCCGGTCGTCCACGCGATCGCGCGTCGCTACGACCCGTTCGTCTCCACCACCAACGCCGATTGGGACCCGCTCGACGACGTCGGCGGCCTCGAGATGGTCAAGGGCTGGCGCGAGCAGGTCTGGCGCAATGCCGAGCGTCTGGTCAATGCCAAGTCCGACGCGGAGCGGAGCCAGATCGCCACCCAGATCCAGCAGTACGCCGCCGGCTGGGCCCGCATGATGGCCACCCCGCAGACCCCGGGCGCGCGCACCAAGCGCGACGCGTACTGCGCGGCTCGCCTGAAGAAGTGACCGCTCCCCGCGCGGCATTAGCGGCGCTCGTGGCGGGCCTCGCGCTCGCCGCCGCCCCGGCGCCCGCCGTCGCCGACCACCACGACGCCGACCTCCCGTGGCCACAGCTCCTGCCGCCGATGCCGGTCACCACGAAGGTCCAGCCGCACCCGGTCGAGCACTGCCGCCAGGTCTCGGTCCGCTGCATGGACGACCTCCTGCGCCGCCTCCACCGGCAGTGGCGCCGGCTCGACGCCCGCTGCGACCACCGCGCGCTGTTCTCGCTCGCGTACATCCGGATCACGAAGGGGCTGCGCGACGACCTCGCCCGCCGGCACCCGCGCTACTTCACCTACAGGCGCTGGTTCATCGACGTGATCGTCGACTTCTCGAACCGCTACTTCGCCACCTACCGCGACTACGCCGCGGGCCGGCCGGTCCCCGGCTCCTGGCGGATCGCCTACGACGAGGACATGCACGGCGATGCCAGCGGCGGCCAGGACGTGCTGCTCGCGAGCAACGCCCACACGCAGCACGACCTGCCCTACATCTACGCCGAGATGGGCATGCGCACGCGCGGCGGCGCCAGTCGCAAGCACGACCACGACGGCGTGAACGCGGTCAACAGCCGCGTGTTCGACGGGCTCGAGGACTACTACGCCGAGCATTACGACCCGCAGTTCAAGTTGATCGACCTCAAGCCGTCGCCACTCGACGAGCTGGGGACGATGGAGATGGTCAAGGGCTGGCGCGAGGGCGCCTGGCGGAACGCCGAGCGCCTCCTGAACGCGAAGACCCCTGACGAGCGCCGCCGGGTGGAGCAGCAGATCGAGACGACCTCGACCGTGTGGGCCGACTTCATCCGGTCCGGCGACACGCCCGGCTACCGCGCCACGCGCGACGCCTACTGCAGGGCCCAGAAGTCGCACGGCTGATCGCTACCGTCGTCGGCCATGAAGAGAGCCGTTCTCGCATTCCTCTGCGGGGTCGTCGTGGCCGCCGCGACGGCGCCCGCCGCGGCCATCGCCGCCCGGCACGACTGGACCCGCTTCGGCTTCGACGCGGCCCGCTCGAGCTACTCCAAGGCGGTCGCCCGGATCAAGGGCGGCGACATCGAGAAGCTCGTTCGCAGGGACGTGGCCGTCCCTGGCACGGTCGACTCGTCGCCGATCTACCTCCACGGTGTCCGGGTCGCCGGGAAGAAGCGCGACGTCCTCTTCGCCACCACGAGCTACGGGCGCACCTTCGCCCTCGACGCGCGTAGCCGCAAGCGGCTCTGGACGTTCACCCCGGGTACGTACGCAGCGTTCGACGGCAGCCCGCAGATCACGCAGTCGTCCCCCGTCGCCGATCGCGGGGCCGGCTTCATCTACGCGGCCGCGCCGGACGGTTTCATCCGCAAGCTGGCGATCAGGAACGGGCACCAGGTGACCTCGGGCAGGTGGCCGGCGCGGATCACGCGCGACCCCACCCACGAGAAGATCGGCACGGCGCTCAACCTGGCCGGCCGGTACGTGATCGCCACGACCGGCGGCTACACGGGCGACGCCCCGCCGTACCAGGGCAGGGTCGCCCTCATCGACCGCGGCAGCGGCAGGGTCGCGCGCGTCTTCAACAGCCTGTGCTCGGACCGCAAGGGCGTGTTCGAGCCCTCGACCTGCTCGGAGTCGGGCTCGGCGATCTGGGGCCGCGGCGGCGCGGTGGTCGTGCCGGGCAGCCACCGCATCCTCGTGGCCACCGGCGACGGCAACTTCAACGGCAAGACCAACTGGGGCGACAGCGTGCTCGAGCTGTCGGCGGACGGCAGGCGGCTCGTGGGCAACTGGACGCCCACCAACCAGTCGTCGCTCGACTCCTCCGACGTGGACCTCGGGAGCACCGCGCCCGCGCTCATGCGCGCCGGCAAGCGCTGGTTCGCGCTCCAGGGCGGGAAGGACGGCAAGCTGCGGCTGCTCAAGGTGGCCGATCTCAACGGCCACGGCAAGGCGTGCGCGTGCACCGGCGGCGAGCTCCAGTCGATCGGGGCGCCCAGCGGCAACGGCACCTACACAGCACCGGCCGTGTGGCGCCACGACGGCAGGTCGTGGGCGTTCGTCACGGGGCTGTCGGGCGGCACCGCCGCGTACCGCCTGAGCGGCGGCAAGCATCCGCGGCTCCACGAGGTGTGGGCCAACGACAGCTCGGGCACGAGCCCGGTGATCGCCGGCGGCCTCCTGTACGTGTACTCGCCCGGGGGCGGCGTCGAGGTCTACCGGCCGGCGACCGGGAAGAGCGTCGGCACGCTGGCCGCGGACGGCGGCCACTGGAACACGCCGATCGTGGCCGACGGCCGCGTCGTGATTCCCACGGGCGACTCCAACGCGCACCAGACCTCCGGCACGATCACGATCTACCGCAGGCCGTAGAAGTCGGCTAGTGCCGGTGCCGGCGGTGGCGCTCGTCGCGCACCCGGTGCGGGCGTCCCCGGCCGGGACGCCGCCGCGGCTTGCCGGGCTGCTGCTTGGGGACGCCGTGGTTGGGCGGCACCGGGTACTCGCTGGTCGGTGCGCCGAAGATCCCGCCGGGGCCCGTCACACAGCCCTCGTTCACCACGTCCGGATTCGACGCCGACGTGGGCGGCAGGTCCGGGACCGACGGGTCGGGCGGCGCCACCCCGAACCCGAACGCCGCCGTCATGTCGCCGGTCACCGACCGCCGCCAGTCGCTCAGGTTGGGCACCTCGGCGCCGAAGCGCCGCTCGACGAAGCGCAGGAGCGATGTGTGGTCGAAGCGGTGCGAGCACACGAACCCGCCGCGGCTGAACGGCGAGATCACGAGCGCGGGCACGCGGAAGCCGAGCCCGATCGGACCGGCCACTCCCTGCGCCGCCGCGGGCAGCGGCCTGACCGTCACGTACTCGCCCGCCGTTCCGGGCGGCGCGACGGGCGGGGGCAGGTGGTCGAAGAAGCCGCCGTTCTCGTCCCAGGTCACGAACAGCGCGGTCTTCGCCCACAGCTCGGGGTTCCCGGTCAGCGCCTTGAGGATCAGGTCGGTGGTGAACTCGCCGAACGAGACCGGCGCGGGCGGGTGCTCGCTGTGCGTGATCTGCCCCCAGACCCACGACACCTGCGGCAGGTCGCCGCTCGCGCAGTCGGCCTCGAACCGCGAAGGGAAGTCGTTCGAGAACGCGCCGGCCGCCAGCTCTGGGTCCTCGTGGAACTGCTTGAAGAGCGGGAACGGCATGTCGCCCGTCGGCCCGTAGTTGTCCGAGCTCGCGTACGCCTTCCAGCTGATCCCGCGCGCGCGGAGCTGCTCGGGCATGGTCGTCCACGAGTACTGGCCCACGCGATTCGACAGCGTCTCGAGCAGCGGCCCGCCGTGCTTGCCCGCCGGGTCGAGCGTGCCCGACACCACGTAGAGCTGGTTCGGGTCGGTCGGGCCGATCACCGAGCAGTGGTAGCGGTCGCAGATGGTGAACGCGTCCGCGAGTGCGTGGTAGTAGGGGATGTCGTCGCGCTTGAAGTAGCCCATGGTCAGCGGGCCGTCGCCGGGCCCCTCGGCCTTCAGGTGCTCGCGCACGAAGCCGTCCATCCGGCCGCGGTTCCAGCTGCGGTGCTGCGGGCCCCAGTCATGGGTCACGTCGTGGGTGCACTCGCCGCCCTGCTCGCGCACGAGGTGGAAGGGGTAGAGGTGGCCGCCGTACCCCTTCGCCGGATAGCCGGGCTGCGCGAAGACGGGCAGGCCGCTGCCGTCGTGGAGTCGCTGGGCGTTCGGGTCGCCGAAGCCGCGCACGCCACGGTAGGTGCCGAAGTAGTGGTCGAACGAGCGGTTCTCCTGCACGAAGATCACGACGTGCTCGATGTCGTGGAGCGCTCCGGCGCGGGCCGGTGCCGCCAGCGCGCTCTGCAGCCCTGACGCCCAGCCGAGCCCGGCGAGCCCGACTCCGGCGCCGATTCCGCTCGCGACCAGCTCTCGCCGGGTGAGCTCTCCCCCCATTCGTCGGCTATCAGACCACACCGGCGGATCGGGCGCGGCGGGTGGCTAACATCGGTCCCGATGGGCAGGGGGACGCAGTACAGCCGTACGTGGATGGCAGCGTTGGCGATCGCCGCGCTGGCGGTCGTGCTTGTGGTCGCGGTCGGCACCGGCGCTCAGGCCGCCGAGCAGCACACGGACCAGGCGACGAAGATCCCGCCGGGAGCCACGTGGACCCAGGCGACGATCCCCTCGAGCGGCGGCGTGAAGCTCCACGCCGACGTCCTGCGCCCGAAGGGCTACACCAACGCGGACAAGACGCCGGTCATCGTCTCGATCGGCCCGTACTTCAACCACTCCGGCCAGACCGGCCCGGCCGGACCGGTGGAGTCCACGCCCTTCGACCCGCTCGCGAGCCCCGGTCCGTCGACGCGCTTCTACGACTTCGAGACCGGCGGCGACCTGTTCAAGAAGGGCTACTCGTACGTGATGGTCGACCTGCGCGACTTCGGCGGCTCGACCGGCTGCCTCGACTGGGGCGGCCCGGGAGAGCAGGCCGACGTGAAGGCCGCCGTCGAGTGGGCTGCCAACCAGCCGTGGTCGACCGGCAGGGTCGGGACCTACGGCAAGTCCTACGACGCCGTGACCGGGCTGGTGGCCGAGAACCTGTCGCCCAGGGGACTCAAGGCGGTCGTCGCCCAGGAACCGGTGTACGACCTCTACCGCTACCTGTACATGAATCGCGTTCGGTTCGTGAACTCGCTGGCGACGCCGGGCCTCTACGACGGGATCGCGGGCACGCCGGGCACCGCATCGGACACGCTCGCCTACAACACCAACGCGCTCAACGACACCTCGCGTCCCGGCTGCCCGGTCTTCAACCACAGCGACCAGCAGGACGAGAACCACGACTCGAGCTACTGGAAGGCGCGCACCCTGATTCCGGGCGCCAAGAAGGGGCACACGCCGCTGTTCATGACGCAGGGCTTCATCGAGAACAACACGAAGCCCGACGGCGCGTGGGACTACTTCAACGCGGTCAAGGCGCCGAAGTGGGCCTGGTTCGGCCAGTGGGAGCACGTGCGCGGCAACGACCGCGACTCGACGGGCCGCCTGCGCATGGGCCGCAAGGGCTGGTTCGACGAGGTCATGCGGTTCTACGACCGCTTCCTGAAGGGCGCGCCCAAGTCGAAGACGGTCGCGAAGAACCCCAAGCTCGCGGTCGAGTCGAGCGACGGCAGGTGGCGCGAGGAGAAGCACTGGCCGCCGAAGGACTCGTTCAAGCTCACCGCCACGCTCAACTCGGGCAGCTACGTGGACCACGGTCAGAACAACGGCACGGCGCAGATCAACCCGCCGACCGGCGACGGCATCTGGACCTTCTCGCCCCAGTTCACCCACGACGTGCACTACGCCGGCGTGCCGCACGTGAACGTGGAGACCGAGGCCTCGGTCGACCGCGGCAACCTCGTGGTCGACACGTACGACATCGACGCGAAGAACAACGCGCTGCTGATCAGTCGCGGCGCCTACCTGCTGAACGCGGGTACCACCAAGGCCTCGTACGACCTGTACGGCAACGACTGGATCCTGCCCAAGGGCCACCGGCTGGGCGTGCTCGTCACGTCGTCGAACGCCGAGTGGTGGGCGCACGTGCCCACGGGGCAGCCCATCACCGTGAAGAAGGCCACGATCGCGCTGCCGTTCGTGGCGTGCGCGCGGCCGAAGCTGATCGAGGGCAGGTCGTCGATCTTCCTGGACGACTACAAGGAGTTCTCGCCGTTCCCGGTCGACCCAGCCACGATCAAGCAGGCCACGCGGGCCAACTTCCCGGTCCCCGCGGCGCTCGCGAAGTGCAAGCCGTCAGCGGCGAGCTGCCTGAAGGACAGGCTGCGCTTCAAGGTCCACCAGCCGGCGCGGAGCCGGGTCGTGCAGGTCGACGCCTACGTCGACGGCAAGCACGTGAAGCGCAAGAAGGGCAAGCGCATCACGACGTTCGCCATCAAGCGGCCGAAGGGCAAGAACAACTTCACCCTGCGGATCGTGACCCGTGCGGCGAACGGTCAGCGCACGATCAGCGTGCGCCGGTACCACCGCTGCACGAAGACCAACCCGCACACGCACACGGTCAAGCCGTAGCGAGCTCGCTCGCGAGCTTGGCGTAGCGCTCGATGCGCGCGGCCACCTTGTCGCGCGGCTCCGGCGGCACGTACCAGAAGAGCCTGCTGAAGCCGGCCTCCCCGAGCCGCTTCACCGTGTCCGGGTCGTGCGGCGCCGCGAAGCCCGACACCGGGATCGCGCCGCGGCCGGCGGCGCTCGCCTTCTCCTGGAGCTCGCCGATCCGGCGCGCGAGGTTGTCGATGTCGTCGCGCGCGACGTTGGGCATCCACTCGTCCCCGTACTTCGCGACCCGGTCGAGCACGCGCTCGCCGTTGCCCCCGACCAGGATCGGCGGGTGCGGCTTCTGGGCGGGCTTCGGCCAGGCCCAGATCGGGTCGAAGTCCACGTGCTCGCCGTGGTACTCCGCCTCGTCCTCCGTCCAGATCGCCTTCATCGCCTCGATCCGCTCGCGCACCAGCGAGAAGCGCCGCCCCGGGTCCGTGCCGTGGTTCTCCATCTCCTCGCGGTTCCAGCCGGCCCCGACGCCGAACAGGAAGCGGCCGCCGGAGAGGACGTCGAGGCTCGCGACCTCCTTCGCCGTGGTGATCGGATCGCGCTCCACCACGAGGCAGATCCCCGTGCCGACCTTCAGGCGCTCGGTGGCGGCCGCCGCGATCGCGAGCGCCACGAACGGATCGTAGGTGTGGCTGTACTCCTCGGGCAGCTCGCCGCCGCCGGGGTACGGCGTCCTCCGGCTCGCCGGGATGTGGGTGTGCTCCGGGAACAGGAGCGCCTCGAAGCCCGCGTCCTCGGCGAGACGGGCGAGCTCGTCCGGACGCACCGCGTAGTCCGTCGGGAACATGGCGAGACCGATCTTCACGACCGGCGATGCTAACGAGAGACGGGACTACGCTCCGGAGCCATGGCGCGCTTCCGACGAGACGACGCGCGCGAGGACGTGACCTTCACGTCCGGCGGCGAGCGCTGCGCGGCGTGGCTCTACCGGCCTGGGGGCGTCGGGCCGGTCCCGTGCGTGGTGATGGCGCACGGCTGGTCCGGGCTTCGGGAGCAGCGCCTGGACGCGTACGCCGAGCGCTTCGCGGCTGCCGGGATGGCGGTGCTCGTATTCGACTACCGCCACTTCGGCGCGAGCGGCGGCGAGCCGCGGGAGCTGCTCGACGTGAAGCGCCAGCTCGCGGACTGGCGCGCGGCAGTGGCATACGCGCG
>JAXDHW010000005.1:0-2820 GCA_034664365.1 Thermoleophilaceae bacterium | reverse complement strand
GGCCCTGGCTCGCGTCGCTTCCGTTCCCGCTCACGGCCGACCAGCGCGCCGCGATCGAGACGATCGACGCCGACCTCGCCTCGGGCCGGCCGATGCAGAGGCTCCTGATGGGGGAGGTCGGCTCGGGCAAGACGGTCGTGGCGCTGCACGCGATGCTGCGCGCGGCCGAGAACGGTCGCCAGGGCGCGCTGATGGCCCCAACCGAGACGCTCGCGGAGCAGCACCTGATCACGCTCGACCGCCTGCTGGGCGGCCACCTCCCGATCGCGCTCCTCACCGGCTCGACGCCCGCGGCGCGCCGGCGCGAGATCCTCGCCCGGCTCGAGAGCGGCGAGCTGCGGCTGGTGGTCGGCACCCACGCGCTGATCGAGCAGCCCGTCGCATTCCGGGATCTCGCGGTGGCGGTGGTCGACGAGCAGCACCGCTTCGGCGTCCGCCAGCGCGCGGCGCTCGAGGCCAAGGCGCCGGCGGGGGCGGCGCCGCACGTGCTCCACCTCACCGCCACGCCGATCCCGCGCACGCTCCAGCTCACGCTCTACGGCGACCTGGACGCGACCGCGCTGCGCGAGCTGCCGGCCGGGCGCAAGCCCGTGGAGACCCACGTCGTGGCCGGGGCTCGCGCGCGTGCGCGGGCGTACGAGCGGGCGCGGGAGGAGATCCGCGCCGGGCGCCAGGTGTTCGTCGTCTGCCCGCTCGTGGAGGAGTCCGAGACCCTCCAGGCCGCGGCGGCCACCGCCGAGGCGGAGCGACTCGCGCGCACGGAGTTCTCGGATCACCGCGTCGAGCTGATCCACGGCCAGATGCCGTCCAAGCGCAAGGGCGAGGCCATGCGCCTGTTCGCAGCCGGCGAGGCCGACGTGCTGGTGGCCACCAGCGTGATCGAGGTGGGGATCGACGTCCCCAACGCGGCCGTGATGCTCATCGAGGCGGCCGAGCGCTACGGGATCTCCCAGCTGCACCAGCTCCGCGGCCGGATCGGGCGCGGCGAGCACGCCGGGCTGTGCGTCCTGCTCGGCGACCCGAGCCAGCCGCGGCTCGCCGCGCTGGCGGAGGAGCGCGACGGCTTCCGCCTCGCCGAGATCGACCTCGCGCTCCGCAAGGGCGGCGAGGTGCTGGGCACGCGCCAGCACGGCTACCAGGAGTTCCGCGTGGCCCGCCTCCCCGAGGACGCCGACCTGCTTGAGCGCGCGCAGTCCGTGGCGCTTCACACACTCGCGACCGATCCGGAGCTCGAGGCTCCCGAGCATGTGCTGCTGCGGGACGAGGTCGCGGCTCGCTTCGGCTCGGCCAGCCACCCGATTCCCGCGTAACTCCCTGTGATGAGGGTGATCGGGGGGAGGTACGGAGGACGGCGGCTGAAGGTGCCGCCCGGCGTGCGCACCCGGCCGACCGCGGACCGCGTCCGCGAGGCGCTGTTCTCGATCCTGGGCGATCTCGAGGACCTGCGCGCGGCCGACCTCTACGCCGGCTCGGGGGCGCTCGGAATCGAGGCGCTGTCACGCGGCGCCGGCCACGCCACGTTCGTCGAGCAGAGCCACGGGGCGATCGGGATCCTGAACTTCAACCTCGCCGCGCTCGGGATCGTCGAGGGGTTCGAGGTGTTCGAATGGGACGTGGTCAAGTGGCTCAGGACCGTCGGCGGCAACCTCGACTACGACCTCGTGTTCGTCGACCCCCCATATAGTTCCGCCCCTCGCCTGGCCGAGCCGCTCACCGAGCTTCTGCCGGGCATCCTCAGCCCCCACGCCACGATCGTGACCGAATCCGACAAGCGCGACCCGCTCGTGCTCGACCTTCCACTGGACGACGAGCGCGTCTACGGCGACACGCGGCTCGCCTTCCACTATGTCGTCTGACCACAAGGGCACGGCGGTGTGCCCGGGCACCTACGACCCGGTCACCAACGGCCACGTCGACATCATCAAGCGCACGGCGATGGTCTTCGACACGGTGATCGTCGGCGTGGTCAACCAGCCGGTGCGCAAGCAGAAGACGGTCTTCGATGCCGAGGAGCGCGTCGCGTTCATCGAGTCCGAGGTCGCGGAAATGGGCAATGTGCAGGTAAAAGCCTTTGATACGCTCCTCGTCGACTTCGCGCGGGAGCACGGCGCCAGGGCAATCGTCAAGGGGCTGCGCGCGATCTCGGACTTCGAGTACGAGTTCGAGATGAACCAGCTGAACCGGAAGATGGCGCCCGACATCGAGAGCGTGTACATGTTCTCCTCGCCCGAGTACACGTTCCTGAGCTCGAGCGGGGTCAAGGAACTGGCGATGTTCGGCGGCGACCTGTCAGGCTTGGTGCCCGAGCGGGTCATCGCCCGCCTGGAGGAAGCGCTCCGGCGCTGACGAACTGAGAGGTCCTATGGACGTACTCGTCCTCATCGACAAGCTCGACGACCAGATCCACAACGCCAAGCCGGTGCCCCTGACCGATCAGGTGCGCGTCGACAAGGAAGAGGTCTACGACATCCTCGACCAGATGCGCGCGACGATCCCCGAGGAGATCAAGCAGGCGCGCTGGATCGTCAAGGAGCGTCAGGAGATGCTGGCCGAGGCCAAGCGCGAGGCGGAGCGGATCCTCAAGGAGGCGCGCGACGAGCAGTCGCGGCTGATCTCCAACGAGGAGGTCGTGAAGCAGGCCGAGCGGCAGGCCGAGGACATCATCGAGGAGGCCCGGATGCGCGAGCGCGAGATCCGGCTCGGCGCGGAGGACTACGCCGACGACATCCTCAACACGCTCGAGGTCAACCTTCAGAAGTTCACCGCGGCTGTGCAGCGCGGGCGCGACCGGCTTGCCGGGCGCGAAGAGGCAGAAGTCTC
>JAXDHW010000003.1:0-2543 GCA_034664365.1 Thermoleophilaceae bacterium | reverse complement strand
TTCATCCGCGCCATGTGGTCGGCGGTGATGATGTCCTTGTTGCCCGTGGCGGTCACGAAGACGTCGGCCGTCTCGACGACGTCTTCGAGCGTGACGACCTGATAGCCCTCCATCGCCGCCTGGAGCGCGCAGATCGGGTCGATCTCGGTGACCACCACGCGCGCGCCCTGCCCGCGCAGGGACGCCGCGCAGCCCTTGCCGACGTCGCCGAAGCCGCAGATCACGCAGAGCTTCCCGGCGAGCATCACGTCGACGGCGCGGTTGATGCCGTCCACCAGCGAGTGCCGGCAGCCGTAGATGTTGTCGAACTTCGACTTCGTGACCGAGTTGTTGACGTTGATCGCCGGGAACAGGAGCTCCCCGTTGCCGTGCATCTGGTAGAGCCGGTTGACGCCCGTCGTGGTCTCCTCGGTCACGCCCTTGATGCCCTCGGCGATCTTCGTCCAGCGCTGCGGATCCTCGCCCAGCGAGCGCTCGAGCACGCCGAGAATTACGGCCATCTCCTCCGAGTCGGCCTTGGCCGGGGCGGGCACCGCGCCGGCGCTCTCGTACTCCACGCCCTTGTGCACGAGGAGCGTCGCGTCGCCGCCGTCGTCGAGGATCATGTTCGGGCCGCCGCCGTCGGGCCAGCGGAGCACCTGCTCGGTGCACCACCAGTACTCCTCGAGCGTCTCGCCCTTCCAGGCGTAGACCGGGACGCCGTTCGGCTCCTCGGGGGTGCCGTCGGGCCCGACGACGATCGCCGCGGCGGCGTGGTCCTGCGTGGAGAAGATGTTGCAGCTCGCCCAGCGCACCTCGGCGCCGAGCGCGACCAGCGTCTCGATCAGGACAGCGGTCTGGATCGTCATGTGGAGCGAGCCCGTGATCCGCGCGCCGGCGAGCGGCTGCGACGGCCCGTACTCCTCGCGCATCGCCATCAGGCCGGGCATCTCGTGCTCGGCGAGCGTGATCTCCTTGCGGCCGAAGTCGGCCAGCGCGAGGTCGGCGACCTTGTAATCGGTCGCGGTGGCGGCGGTCGTGGTGGGCTCCATCTGTCTCCTGTACGCGGGGTGGAAGTCGGCCCGAAGGCTAGCCGAGCGCCTCCTTGAGGCGGTCTATCGAGGGTACGGGCGTCGGGTCCTCCCCCGCAAGCACGGCGAGGTACACGGACACCAGATCGCCGAGGAGCACGAGCGACATCACCCGCGCGAACGGCGTCTCGCCGCGGGCCTCGACGCGCTCGACGGGTATGTCGAGCAGGCCCGCGGTCAGGTCGATCCGCCGCCGGAGTCGCGGGTCGAGCCCGTCGTCGTCGAGGAAGACCGCGGAGAGCGGGGCTCCGTATCCGCAGATCTCGTTGTGGTCGGCCTCGGGGAGCTCGCTCCAGAAGGCGGGGGCTGACGCGTTCTCGTTGACCTGCGTCTTCCAGCGGCGCGCGGCGGCGGCGGTGCGCCCGGCGCCGATCACGACGGGGACCGTTCCGTGGAGCGCCGATGCGAGCCGCTTGGCCTCGGAGTCGGGCGGCGCGTCGGGGCCCCAGTCCCGCGCGAGGTCCCCGAGCAGCCCGGCGGCGTCCTCGACCACGCCGGGATCGAGTGCGGGGGCCGCCCCGCAGGCGGCGGCCGCGTAGAGGGCCGCGACCGTCATGTACACGACGGCCGCACGGGGTTGCATCCCGGACGGCACTCCCATCACGGGCGCGCCGTGTTCGCGCGCAGCCGCGGCCAGAGCCCCGCCGGTGGTCACCGCGCCGATCCCGAGACCCGCCTCGACGGCGTGCCCGACGCACGCCAGGGTCTCCTCCGTCTCGCCCGAGTAGCTCGCCGCGAGGACGAAGGTGCCCGCGGCCCGGCCCGGGCCGAGGTCGTAGCCGCGGACGGTCTCGATCGGGTGGGCCAGGTAGCCGTCCTGGATCGCGGCGGCCAGGTCGCCACCGATCGCGGACCCGCCCATGCCCGCGACGACCAGCCGCCCGCCCGAGCCCGAGCGAAACATCGCGGAGTCCGCGCGCCAGAGGGCGTCGCCGAGCTGTCCCGGCTGCGCGAGCACGTCGTCGAGCATCCCGGCCGGGTCGACGGCGGCGATCGCCTCGCGCGTGAGCGGATCCGCGGCGCTCATGCGCGCGCCACCGTCTCGCCCGAGCCGACCTCTGCCCCCGGCTCGACCAGCGCGCCGCGCGCGACCCGCGCTCCCGCCTCCACCCGCGCGCCGGCGCCCACCACGGCGGTCTCCTCGACGTGCACGCCGTCGCCGATGCGAACACGCTCCGCCAGCACGGCGCCCTCCACGACGCAATCCGCGCCCACGCGCACGTTGTCGTGGAGCACGGAGCGCCCGACGATCGAGTGGTCGCCGACCGAGCAGCGCCGGCCGAGCACGGACATCGGACCGATCCGGGCGCCGCTCGTGATGCAGCCCTCGCCGACGAGTGATCCGGTCTCGTCGCGCGGCGGGAGGGAGCTCTCGACGCGCCCGGCGAGCAGGTCGTAGGTCGCCTCGAGGTAGCGCTCGCGCGTCCCGATGTCGATCCAGTAGCCCTCGGCCATGTAGCCGTACAGGCCCTC
>JAXDHW010000312.1:0-3431 GCA_034664365.1 Thermoleophilaceae bacterium | reverse complement strand
TACGAGGACGAGGTCCAGCTCGAGATCGACGACGTCGACCAGATGCTCGAGGCGCAGAACGAGCGCCGCCGCCGGACCGGCCGCGCGGAGCTCAGCGAGGATCAGATGCGCTCGGAGGTTGCCGCCGAGGAACGGGCCCAGGAGGAGCGCGCCGCCGAGCTTCGCCGCGAGCGCGGCGACGACGCTTAGCTGGCTGACCTAGCTGGCGGCGCGCAGGGTCGGCGGGTCGGCCGTCTCCGCGATCCAGTTGTGGAGCAGTCGGTTGAACCGCGACGGCAGCTCGATGTGCGGGTAGTGCCCGCAGTCCTCGAAGACGTGGACGTGCGCGTCGTCGTGCAGCGCGCGGAAGGCGGCGGCGTGGTCCGAGGGGACGAGGCCGTCGTGCCGCCCCCAGACCATCCACTTGGGCACGTCGATCACGTGCGAGTCCTCGAGCAGCGTGCCCGTGTAGGAGTCGATGCAGCAGCGGCCGGCCGCGAGCAGGCGATCGAAGTCGCGCGGCGCCGAGTGCATCGCGACCAGGTGCTCGATCTCGTCGCGCAGCTGGCTCGGATCATGGAACAGGCGCGCGTCGAGGAAGCGCGTCATGCCCTGCCGGATCAGGACGGGCGTGAGCGGGCTCGGCATCGACAGTGCGGCCCTCCAGACCTTGCCGTAGCCGGTCAGCGCGTACCACCACCAGGGCGGGGCCTTGCCGAGCCCCGCGGGCGCCACGAGGCCGAGGCGCGCCACGAGCTCGGGGCGCTGGAGCGTGAGGTGCAGCGCGATCGCCCCGCCCAGCGAGTGGCCGATCACGGTGGCCCGCTCGATCTCGAGCCGCTCGAGCAGGTCGGGGAAGAAGTCCTTGTAGAAGTCGATCAGCCGCTCGGCCCGCGGCTCGCCCGAGCGGCCGAACGGCGGCACGTCGATCGCCACCACGCGGTGACGCTCGAGTAGGCCGGGGACCACCCGGCGCCAGCCGTCCGCGGTGTCGCCGTAGCCGTGGATCAGCAGGACCGGCGGACCGTCACCCGCGTCGACGACGTACGTGGGGATGCCATGCACGTCCACGAGCCGGTGTGGCAGCTCCTGCCCCTTGGCGTCGTGCAGGCCCGGGTGACGCGGCTTCCGGCTCACGACGCATCCGATCGGCTGTATTCCCGCATTTTGCGAGTTCCCCTCGATCCCTTTCTACCACGGCGAGCGGCGTCTCGGGCCGCCGGTGACGCCCGCGTCACTAGCCTGGCGCAATGGCACGGATCCTCATCGTGGGCTGCGGCTGCCGCGGGCGCGACCTCGGTCGCGAGCTGGCTGCGCGCGGGCACGCAGTCCGCGGCACGAGCCGCGGCGAGGACGGCCGCGCGGAGATCGCCGCGGCGGGGTTCGAGGCGGTCGCGGCGGACCCCGCGCGGCTGGGCACGCTCCTGCCGCACCTCCAGGGCGCCTCTGCGCTCTGCTGGCTGATGGGCACCGCCGGCGACCCCGCGCTCCACGGCGAGCGCTTCGCGGCGCTGCTCGAGGAGCTCGTGGACACCCACGTGCGCGGGGTCGTCTACGAGGACCCCGCGAGCGACGAGGCCGCCGAGCGGGCGGCGGGGACCTACGCGATGCCGGTCGTCCGCGTGGACGGACCGCCGTCCGACCCCGCGGCCTGGCTCCCCGCCGCGGTCGCGGCGGTCGACGCCGTGCTGGCCGCGTAGCGGCGCGCCGCCTCCACGAACGCACGGAACAGCGCCGCCTGCGCCGGCCGGTCGGCGATCGCCTCCGGGTGCCACTGCACGCCCAGCTCGAACTCCGCCCCGGGAACCTCGATCCCCTCAACGACGCCGTCGCCCGCGTGGGCGGCGGCGAGGAGGCCGTCGCCCAGCCGGTGGGGCGCCTGGTGGTGGAACGAGTTGGCCTCGAGGCGCTCGACCCCGAGCGACCGCGCGAGCAGGCTTCCCGGCTCGACGACCACCTCGTGCCAGATCACGGGATCGCCGGGCTCATCGCGGCGGTGGTCCACCGTCACGCCGACCTCAGCGGGAATGTCCTGGTAGAGGTCGCCGCCGCGGGCCACGTTGAGCAGCTGCGCGCCGCGGCAGATCGCGAGCAGCGGCATGCCGCGGCGCTCCGCCTCGCGCACGACCGCGATCTCGAACGCGTCCACCGCCGGGTCGCTCGGGCCGGTTTCCGGCCGCCGCTCCGCGCCGTAGCTCGCCGGGTCGATGTCGGGCCCGCCGCTGAGGCAGACGCCGGCGGCGCCGCCGAGCAGCGAGGGCACCATCTCGGGGTCGAGCGGCGGCATCACAACAGGCGCCGCGCCGGCCGCCGCGAGGGCGCGCAGGTAGCCGTAGCCGAGCACCATCTCCTCGCGTCCGGCCTCCGCGTGGGGGATGTGCTCCTCCGGCGGCGGATGCCTCAGCTCGGACGTCGTCAGGGCTATGACCGGGCGCATGGGCACATGGTGGCGGCTCTGATTCAATAGGCCAACCCCCACCGACTTTCAAGACTTTCCGACGGAGGTAATAACAGTGGCCGGCTACGCGAATGACGTGCTCGTCGAGACCGACTGGGTCGAGCAGCACCTCGACGACGACTCGATCCGCATCGTCGAGGTCGACGAGAACCCGGCGCTCTACGAGGAGGCCCACATCCCGGGCGCGATCGGCTTCGACTGGAAGAAGGACCTCCAGGACCAGGTCAAGCGCGACTTCCTTCCGCCCGACGAGTTCGGCGCGCTCATGGGTGGCCGCGGGATCTCGAACGACCACACGGTCGTGCTCTACGGCGACCGCAACAACTGGTTCGCTGCCTACACGTACTGGTACTTCAGGTACTACGGCCACCACAAGGTCAGGCTGATGAACGGCCCGCGCGAGAAGTGGATCTCCGAGGGGCGCCCGACCAGCACCGACGCGCCGAGCTACGAGGCCGCGACCTTCGACACGCAGCCGGGCGACGATGCCATCCGCGCCAAGCGCGACGAGGTCATGCAGAGCCTGGACGCGAGCACCAAGCTCGTGGACGTCCGCTCGCCCGCCGAGTTCTCCGGCGAGCTCATCGCGATGGCCGGCTACGAGCAGGAGGGCGCCCAGCGCGGCGGCCACATCCCCGGAGCCGCGTCGATCCCGTGGGCGCAGGCAGTGAAGGAGGACGGGACCTTCAAGGACGCCGACGAGCTGAGCGAGCTCTACGGCGGGAAGGGCGTCACCAACGGCGACCCGATCATCGCCTACTGCCGCATCGGCGAGCGCTCCGCGCACACGTGGTTCGTGCTGCACGAGCTCCTCGGCCACGGCGACGTGAAGAACTACGACGGCTCGTGGACCGAGTGGGGCAACATGGTCGACGTGCCGATCGAGAAGGGCTCATAGCGAGCCGAAGCGCCTGAGCGGCAGGTAGCGGAAGACCGCCCGGCCGACGAGCGAGTCCTTCGGGACCGGTCCCCAGTCGCGGCTGTCGTCGCTCTC
>JAXDHW010000244.1:0-2522 GCA_034664365.1 Thermoleophilaceae bacterium | reverse complement strand
GTGCCGACGGGGCGAAGGCCGACGGGGCCAAGGCCGGCGGCGCGAACGGCGCCACGGCGGGCGACGGCGCGGAAGCCGAGGCGGTTCCCTCGCCGTAGACTCCCGTCGCCCGTGGAGCGGCGGACGGTCCCATGTGGGTGACGATCGGGTCCGGTGAGGGCAGCGGCCTCTCGGTCCGGGTCGACGGCGAGCGCTTCCTGATCGGCTCCGGCGAAGAGTCCCAACTGATGTTGAGCGGCGAGGGAGTCGAGCCGCTGCACGCGTACTTCGAGGTCCACGACGACGGGAACGTGGAGCTCCATGACCTCGGCTCGGAGAGCGGGACGTTCGTGAACGGTGCGCGGATCGAGCACGCCACCGCGATCCACGGCGGGGAGGAGATCCGGATCGGCGACACAGTGCTCACGCCGTCGGTCGACGATCCCGAGGAGGAGGCGCGCAGGCTGCACGAGGCCGAGCACGAGGAGCCGGAGCCGGCGGCGGCCGTGCGCGTGCACACGGAGGGGCAGACCGTGGAGGTCGTGCCCGCTCCCGACGAGGACGGCGACGGCGTGCCCGACGACCCCGCCACCGTGCGCGTGACCACCGAGGGCGAGGCGGTGGAGGTCGTGCCGGCCCGCGAGCGCAGGCGGCTGATCCGGATGACGCGGCGCGCGCTCGTGGCCGCGATCGCCGCCGTGGTGGTCGCCGCCGGCGTGCTCGTGCTGGTGCTGAGCGGCGGCGGGAACGGCGACGACGTGGCCACGCTGGTGCGCAACGCCACTCCGGAGACCGTGAACATCAAGGCCGAGGCGCGCGGCCGCGGGCAGGGCGGCAGCGGCTGGGTGCTCGACGCCGGCCGCGGGCTCGTGGTGACGAACTTCCACGTGGTGAACGGCGGCGAGCGCTTCGAGGTGGGAGTGCAGGACCAGCCGCACTCCGCGCGGCTCGTCGCGGCAGCCCCGTGCGACGACCTCGCGCTTCTCCGGCTCGACGACACCGGTGGTCTGAAGGAGTTCCCGCTCGGCTCGCAGGACGACGTCGCGCAGGGCGATCCCGTGGTCGCGCTCGGCTACCCGGCGAACGCCAGCCTCGAGGACAAGCTCACGAGCACGACCGGGAACGTGTCGGTGCCGCACACGTCCGTGAACGTCCCGAGCCCCGACGGCGCGCCGCTCGAGAACGTGATCCAGACCGACGCCGCGCTGAGCCCGGGGAACTCGGGCGGCCCGCTGATCGATCGCGGCGGCCATCTGATCGGGGTCAACACCGCGATCCTCACGAGCCTCGGCCGCGCCCCGGTGCAGGGCCAGGGCTACGCGATCGGCGTCGACCGCGTGAAGGAGATCGCCGGCGCGCTCCGCAATGGACGCTCGCAGGGCTGGGCCGGTGTCGGACTCGAGTTCCCGCCACCGGGACTGCTCGCGAAGAAGGGCCTTCCCTCAGGCGTGCTGGCCACGAGCGCCGTGCCCGGCACCGAGGCCGACCGCGAGGGCCTTCGCGACGTCCTGATCACGAAGATCAACGGCGCCGCGCTCGAGCCGACGATGCGGAGCTACTGCAGCGCCGTCCACTCCGTCGGGAGCGGCGACAACGCCGTCCTCAGCGTGATCACCAAGCGCGGCGCGGCGCCGCGGCTCGTGAAGGTCAAGTTCCAGTAGTGGTGGACGAGCCGGGCAGCTCGTCCAGCACTCGCTCGAGGCGCGGCGGCTCGTCGCCCTCGATCGTGACGCAGGTGCCGGGCCAGTAGGGGTTCTCCCGCCGTGGCGGGTCGCCGAGCAGCGCGGGTTCGTGGATCCAGCTGCCGGTGTTCACGAGCCTGCCGCCGCCCGGCAGCTCCCACTCGCGCTCGTCGTCGCGCGGCCACGGCCCGGAGCGGTGCGTGTGGCCGAAGAGGACCGTGGCGGCGTCGACGCCGAGGGCGGCGGCCACGGACGTCATGGCCGCGAGCGCTGAGCGCCGCAGCGATGGTCCGGAGAGGTCTGACGTGAACGGGCCGAGGCCGGCCCGGTTGAGCGCCCCCACGGCGCCCGGGAAGAGCAGCCCGCCGAGCACGCGCGAGCCGATGCTCCGGCGGCCGTTCGACCCCGACAGGCGCTGCCAGGCCGCCACCGACTTGCCGCCTCCCGCCAGCCGTCGCCGCGATCCCTGGGCGAGGCTGTAGGTGAGCGAGTAGAGCGGCGCGACGGCCGCCTCGTAGTCGTCGGGGGTGCGCGTGCCGGCCGGCGGTCCGCCGATCAGCCGCTCGGTCGCGCCGATCGCGAGGCGCTCGAGGGTGGGCAGCGCGATATGGCAGTCGAGGTAGTGGCCGTGCGTCGCGTACACGTCCTCGCGCAGCCACAGGCCCGGGTAGGCCACCGTGAGCTCGGCACCGGCGAGCCAGTCGGCGATCCGCGCGACGGGCCCCGTGCCGGGCGCCGGCTCGCTGCGGTCGGGCTCGAGTACCGCGCCGGCGCCCTCGAGCCGCCGCGCCTCGAGGAGCGACGAGGCGAGCCCGTGGTCGTGGTTGCCGGGCACGAGCGTGAAGCGCGCGTCGCCGGCCG
>JAXDHW010000226.1:0-12839 GCA_034664365.1 Thermoleophilaceae bacterium | reverse complement strand
GCGCTGCTCCTGCTGGGCCCGCGCCAGGGCAAGTACGGGCGCGACGGCAAGCCCAACGTAATCCCGGGGCACTCGATGCCGCTCGTCGGCCTGGCCGTGCTGATCCTGTGGTTCGGCTGGTTCGGCTTCAACCCGGGCTCGACGCTCGGCGCGATCGGCGGGCGCTTCGCCGAGGTGGCCGTGGTCACCAACCTGGCCGCCGGCGCCGGGGTGCTTGGAGCAATGGCCACGATCTACCTGCTCACGCGCACGTTCGACATGGGCATGACCTGCAACGGCGCGATCGCGGCGCTCGTCGCGATCACGGCTCCGTCGGGCTACGTGGAGTTCTGGGCCGCCCCGGTCATCGGGCTCGTGGCCGGTGTCCTCGTGGTGGTCTGCGTGATCCTGATCGACCGCCGGCTCGACGACCCGGTGGGCGCCCTGTCGGCGCACGGCATGGCGGGCATCTGGGGCACCCTCTCGTGCGGCATCTTCACGTCCCCGCGCCTGGCCGAGCTGAACGCCAACGGGCACGCCGGCCTCTGGTACAACTGGGACTTCCGCCAGCTGGCCGCCCAGGGGCTCGGCGTGGCGGCCGCGTTCGCCGCCGTCTTCACGATCTCGTTCATCGTCTTCTTCGTGATCAAGGCGACCTACGGGCTGCGCGTGGAGCAGGAGGAGGAGCGCTACGGCCTCGACATCGTGGAGCACGGCATGTGGGGCTATCCCGAGCAGTTCATGCCGGTGCCGGGGTCCGAGTACCACCCGCCGGCGGCGCCGTCACAGAGGCCACGCGCCAGACCGGTGCCCGTCGGCATGGCCACACGGAACGGGAGCTGAGGCATGAAGAAGATCGAGGCGATCATCAGGCCGGAGCGTCTGCAGACGGTGCAGGACGCGCTCGACGAGCTCGGCGTGTCCGGCCTCACCGTGACCGAGGTGATGGGCTGCGGCCGGCAGAAGGGCTACACCGAGCAGTACCGCGGCTCGCGGGCCAACATCTCGCTGCTTCCCAAGCTCAAGGTGGAGTCGGTGGTGCCCAACGAGGTGGTCGACCGGGCGGTCGAGGCGATCGTGGGCGCCGCGTGGACCGGCGAGACCGGCGACGGGCGAGTGTTCACGTGGGACGTGGACGCCGCCGTGCGCATCCGCACCGGCGAGCGCGGCGAGGAGACCGTGAGCCACGAGACGCGCGTGGGCTGGGGTTACTAGTTGGGCGTCTGGACCTGGATCAAGGACACGATCGCCTACCAGGGTGAGGCCGCGCCGCTACCGATCGACCTCGAGCGCGCCGGCGACGGCGACTACGTCTTCCGGCTCGGGGTCCGCGCGGGGTTCGGCGGCGGCGAGGCGGCGCGGCTGCCGATCCACCACCGCCCGAACGTCGCCCCCCACCCCGTGCTCAAGGAGATCTACAGCTGCGAGGTGGCCGGCCAGACGCTCGAGGCGGCCAACCTGTTCGCGCTCCGCGACAAGGTCGGGTCGGTCCTCGAGACGATCGCGCCGGCGCGAGCGCTGCCGCTCGCGTACTTCCGCGTGCCCGCCGTCGACTACTCGCTCCCCGTGTACGAGGACGACGGCCAGATCGTCTCGCCCGTGCTCGCCGGGCCCAGGCTCAAGGCGCGCGACCTCGCCGGCATCAGGCGCGCGGTGTGCCGCTACCTGCTGTCGGCCGGCTACGTGGATGACGAGTCCGAGGTGACCGTCGGCGTCCTCCGCCCGCGCGACCTGCGCCTCGTCGGCCCCGCGGCGATCTTTCGCTCGCAGACCGACCCGGACTTCTGGCTCCCCACGGTCGAGGGGGTCTCCGCCGAGGGGCCGGTGATCGGCGTGCTCGCCAACGCGGCCCGCCTGTCCACGCCCGAGCGGCGCCGCGCGGGCGCCGGCCCGCTCGCGCAGGACACCGCGCCGGCGGACGCCGACCTCATGAGCCTGCTGCGCCTCCTGCGCGCCGACATGTCGCACCGGCACGACCCGGAGTGGCTCGCGTCCCTGTACGCGTCCGAGGTCCGCCCCGAGATCTGGGAGTCCGTCGAGGCCCGCACCGAGGATTCCGGCAGCCGGCTCGTGGCCTACCTCACCGACGACGAGGGCACGCGGCTCGAGCTCGGAGTGCGCCGGATCCAGACCGGTGACGTCTGCGCCGCCTTCGCCGACACCGGCATCAACGCCTTTCTCGCCGACTCCGAGGACGCGCTCGCGTCCATGGTCGGCACCCACCTGCACCGGAGCGGCTTCCTCCGCTTCCCGCAGGAGATCGAGATCCACGCCGCCGAGGCGCCCCGCGCCGAGCGGCTCGACACCGAAGCGATCTGGACCCACGAGGAGGTTCCAACCTGATGGTCGTTGCTCTCGCAGGGGGCGTCATCGCCCTCATCATCGCCGGCGGCGTGCTGCTGGCCCTGGCCCTGATCGCGTTCGCGGTCTGGGCGCACCAGTTCACGAAGGTCGGACCGAACGAGGTGCTGATCATCTCGGGACGCCGCGGGCGCAAGGGCCCGGGCTTCCGGATCGTGCGCGGCGGCGGCACCTACGTGCGCCCGTTCCGGGAGAAGGTCCAGCGGCTGTCGCTCGAGCTGATGCAGTTCGACGTCCGCAGCGCCGAGACGTACACGATGCACGGCGTCCCAGTGCAGGTCGACGGCGTCTGCATGGTCAAGATCGACAGCTCCGACGAGGGCATCTCACGGGCGTCGGAGCAGTTCCTCTCGCGCGGCCGCGAGGACATCGTGCGTACCGCCATGCAGGCCGTCGAGGGCCACATGCGCGCGTCCATCGGCGCGCTCTCGATCGAGGACATCTACCGCGAGCGCCAGCGCCTGGTGGCGGCCGTCCGGACGATGGCCGGCCCGGACCTCGAGCGCATGGGCCTCGAGATCCTGTCGCTCACGATCCGCAACGTCGCCGACAAGCAGGGCTACCTCGAGGCGCTCGGCCGTCCCCGCACCGCGCAGGTCAAGCGCGACGCGATCCGGGGCGAGGCCGAGGCCGACCGCGAGGCCAAGGCGGCGCGCTTCGAGGCCGACCTGGCGATCGAGGACTCGCGCCGCGCGTACGAGACCGGGAAGGCCCGCCACAAGGCGGAGGGCCTGCGGGCGGCGGCGGAGGCCGACCTCTCGTACGAGCTCCAGCAGGCGATCACCCGCCAGCAGGTGCGCGCCGAGGAGCTGAAGGTGGAGATCGTCGAGCGGCAGAAGGCGATCGAGCTGATGACGGCCGAGGTGGAGCGCCGCAGGCGCGAGCTCGAGGCGGAGATCATCGAGCCGGCCCTCGCGCGGGCGCGCGAGATCACGGCCGTGGCCGACGCCCACCGCGAGGAGGCGGCCGCGATGGGCGCCGGCGAGGCCGACGCGCTCAGGCTCAAGGGTCTCGCCGAGGCGGAGGCGATGGCCGCCAAGGCGCGCAGCTGGGGCGACTACAACGAGGCGGCGATCACCGATCGCGTGCTGGAGGTCCTCCCCGCGCTCGCGGCGGCGGTGTCGGCGCCGCTCGCCCAGACCGAGAAGATCGTGATGATCGGCGGCAACGGCTCGACGGCCGGCGCCTCGAAGATCACGAAGGACGTGACGCAGATCATGGCCGAGATGCCGGAGGTGCTCGAGGCGCTCACCGGGCTCAAGCTCGAGGATCTGGCCAAGCGGATCCCGGGCGTGAAGGACTCGACCGTCGACGGTGAGGCGGAGGAGCTCCGATGACCCCGATGACCGTGGAGCGGTTCGCGGCCGGCCGCGAGGTGCAGCCGGCCGACGTGCTCGCGCTGGCGCAGGAGCACGGCGTGCGGATGGTGGACTTCAAGTTCACCGACCTCCCGGGCACCTGGCAGCACCTCGGGCTCTCGATCCACTCGCTGGACGAGGACGCGTTCACCGAGGGGCTCGGGTTCGACGGGTCGTCGATCCGCGGGTTCCAGGAGATCGCGGAGTCCGACATGGTCCTGATCCCCGACGCCGGCAGCGCGGTGATCGACCCGTTCCACGAGGAGAAGACGCTCTCGATCCTCTGCAACGTGATCGACCCGATCACCCGCGAGCGCTACTCGCGCGACCCGCGCTACGTGGCGCAGAAGGCGGAGACGTACCTCGTGCAGACCGGGATCGCCGACACCGTCTACATGGGGCCCGAGGCCGAGTTCTTCGTCTTCGACCACGCGGCCTTCGACCAGCGGCCCAACACCGCGTTCTACGAGGTGGAGTCCGACCAGGCGTACTGGAACCGCGGCCGCGGCTTCGGGGAGCACGGCCGCAACGGCCAGGCCAACCTTGGCTACAAGATCCGCTCGCAGCAGGGGTACTTCCCCACCGCTCCGTCCGACACGCACTCGGACCTCCGCGCGCGGATGGTGATCGCGATGGAGCAGATGGGCATCCGCTGCGAGTTCCAGCACCACGAGGTCGGCTCGGCGGGCCAGGCGGAGATCAACGTGCGCTTCAACACGCTGCTGAAGATGGCCGACCACCTCCAGCTCCAGAAGTACGTCGTGAAGAACGTGGCCCGCGCCGCCGGCAAGACGGCCACCTTCATGCCCAAGCCCCTGTTCGAGGAGAACGGCTCGGGGATGCACGTGCACCAGTCGCTGTCGAAGGGCGGCGACAACGTGATGTACGACTTCCAGGGCTACGGGCAGCTGTCGCGCGAGGCGCTCAACTACATCGGCGGCATCCTGCGCCATGGCAAGGCGCTGATGGCCTTCTGCGCGCCGACCACCAACTCGTACCGGCGGCTCGTGCCCGGCTACGAGGCGCCCGTCAACCTCGTCTACTCCCAGCGCAACCGCTCGGCGGCGGTCCGGATCCCGGTGTACTCGGCGTCGCCCAAGGCCAAGCGGCTCGAGTTCCGGCCCCCGGACCCGACGGCCAACCCCTACCTGGCCTTCTCGGCGCTCCTGATGGCGGGCCTCGACGGGATTCAGAACCGGATCGACCCCGGTAGCCCCGTGGACGTCGACCTGTTCGAGCTGCCGCCCGACGAGCTGGCCAAGATCAATCACGTGCCGGGGTCGCTCGAGGAGGCGCTGGACGCGCTCGAGGAGGACCACGAGTTCCTCCTGAAGGGCGGGGTCTTCACCGAGGACCTGATCCGCACCTGGATCGACTACAAGCGCACCGAGGAGGCCGACCAGGTGCGGCTGCGACCGCACCCCTGGGAGTTCGCCCTGTACTACGACGCGTGAGCTGACCGCAGGTGCGCGGTCGCCGGGTGCGGCGGGAAGGTCGCGCGCAGGCATTCCACGGTCAGCCGGTCACGGCGCGCGCCATACGCCCATTCGGCCTCGCGCTCGATCCCCACGACGCGCGCCCCCGCCACCGCCGCGCTCCGCTCCACCGCCCGCGTCACCGCCTCGTTCACGCTCAGATAGCGGAGTGTGAGGCGGTTGAAGCCGAGGCCGTCGAAGCAGTAGGCCATGAGCAGGACGATCGCCTCGGTGCCGTAGCCCCGGCCGCGGTCGGCCGGATCGAACAGCGCGGCCGCGACGTCGCCCGAGCCCCGCGGCCACTGGATCCGGCTCACGCCCGCCTCGCCCACGAAGCGCCCGTCGTCGACGGTGCGGATGTCGAACGGCACGAGAGCCCCTTCCACCACGGCCTGCCAGATGGCCTCGCGGTGCTCGCGCGCCGTCGGTGGCTTCAGGATCGTCGACCCCGTCGTCTGGAAGGCCGCGACCATCGCGATGCGCGGGTCGTCGTAGCGGTTCCAGCGAGCGATGAAGTCGGATCGCTCGGGCGCCACCAGGCCGACCCCGTCGCCCTGCACGAGCCATTCAAGTTGGCGCGGGTCCGTACCCCCCATCCGTCGGAAAGATCCCACAACCGCGCCGTTTCGCCGTTCCTCGGTGCTTTACTCAACTCACGCTGACCAGTGCACGCCGATCGCTACTGAGACTCGCCGGGATGCGCGACCGGCGGGCGGGCGAGCGCACCGAGCAACGGCCGCGCCTCGCCATCGTCATCGGCCGCTCGAGCGACCACATGGCGCTGCTGCGCACCGGGGACGGCGAAACGGTCGAGGTCCCGGTTCCCGACCGGCTCCGCGACGAGATCGGCGTCGGAGCGAGCGTCGAGCTGACCGCCGACGGCGCCGTCGACTGGCGCCCCTCGGGCGTGGTCCCGGAGTAGCCGCGCCAGGGACGTTGCGGCGCCCCCGGCGGGCCGTGCCCGTCGCCATACTTGAGGCATGACGATGCGCACCGAGCCGCTGCGCGTCGCGCTGGCGCAGCTCAACACCACGGTCGGCGATATCGACGGCAATGCGGCCAAGATCGCGGCCGCGATCGCCGACGCGCGCACCCAGGGTGCGCAGCTCGTGGTGGCGCCCGAGCTCGCCCTCACGGGCTATCCGCCCGAGGACCTGCTCCTGAAGACGAGCTTCGTGGACGCCGCCGGCGCGGCCCTGGAGCAGCTTGCGGCGGCCACCGAGGGGATCGTCGCGCTCGTCGGCTTCCCGGAGCGGGCCGACGACGTCTACAACGCGGCGGCGGTGCTCGCGGACGGCCGGGTCGCGGCCGTGTACCGCAAGATGTTCCTGCCCAACTACGGCGTCTTCGACGAGCACCGCTACTTCCAGTCGGGCACGGAACCCGCCCTCCTCGAGCTGAACGGCGTGGCGCTCGGGCTGACGATCTGCGAGGACATCTGGGAGCCGGGGCCGCCCGCGAGCCTCGAGGCGCTCGGCGGCGCGCAGGTGATCGTCAACCTGTCGGCGTCCCCCTACCACGCCGGCAAGCCGGCGGAGCGCGAGCAGATGCTGGTCCAGCGTGCACGCGACAACCTGGCCGCGGTCCTGTTCTGCAACATGGTCGGCGGGCAGGACGAGCTCGTCTTCGACGGACGGAGCGTCGCCATCGACCAGGAGGGCAGGGTCATCGCGCGCGCGCCGCAGTTCGAGGAGGCGCTCGTGCTCTGCGAGATCGACCCCGGGGCGGTCGCCGCGGCGCGGCTGCGGGACGCACGCCACCGGGCCGCGGTGCGTCGCGGCCGCGAGCGGGGCGACGAGCCGGCGGCCACGATCGCGCGGGCGACCGTGCCGGCCGCGCCCGACGTCGAGGTCGGCGGACCCGTGGCCGAGGGCCTCGGGCCCGAGGAGGAGATCTACGCCGCGCTCGTGACCGGGTTGCGCGACTACGTGGACAAGAACGGCTTCGAGCGCGTGGTGATCGCGCTGTCGGGCGGCATCGACTCGGCTCTCGTCGCCCAGCTGGCCGCGGACGCTCTCGGGGCCGACCGCGTGGTCTGCGTGACGATGCCGTCGCCGTACTCGTCGGAGGGCACGCGCGCCGACGCCGCGTCGATCGCCGAGAACCTCGGCACCGAGCTGATGGAGCTGTCGATCGAGCCGCTGATGGGCGCGTACGACGACGTGCTCGCGGAGGCCTTCGCCGGCCGCGAGCCGGACCTCACCGAGGAGAACATCCAGGCGCGCGCCCGCGGCAACCTCGTTATGGCGCTCTCCAACAAGTTCGGCTGGCTGGTGCTGACCACCGGCAACAAGTCCGAGATGTCGGTGGGCTACGCCACGCTCTACGGCGACATGGCCGGCGGGTTCGCGGTGCTGAAGGACGTCTACAAGGGCTGGGTCTACCGCCTGGTCCGCTGGCGGAACGAGCGCGAGGGCCGCGAGCTGGTGCCGGCCTCCGTGCTCGACCGGCCGCCGTCGGCCGAGCTGCGGGCGGACCAGCTCGACGAGCACTCGCTCCCCCCGTACGAGGTGCTCGACGCGATCCTGGAGGGCTACGTCGAGGGCGACCTCGACGCGGACCAGCTCGTGCGCCAGGGGCTCCCCCGCGCCGACGTCGAGCAGATCATCCGGATGGTCGACCTCTCCGAGTACAAGCGGCGCCAGGCGCCGCCCGGCATCAAGATCTCGACGCGCGCGTTCGGCCGCGACCGGCGGCTGCCGATCACCAACCGCTTCGGGCGCTAGTCGGGTCGCGGCCGGACCGCCACGGTCATCCGCGAGAGCGCGCACAGGCGCCCGGCGTCGTCCGTGATCTCGACCTCCCACACCCAGGTCGTCCTGCCGCGGTGGCGGCAGCGAGCCTCCGCATGGACCGTCCCCTCGAGGATCGGGCGCAGGAAGCTCGTGTTGTTCGAGAGGCCCTGAGCCGCCATCCCGTCCTCCCAGACGGCCTCCACGGTCGCCTGCGAGCAGAGCGATTCGGCGAGCGCGGCGAACACGCCGCCGTGCACCAGTCCGAAGGCCTGCTTCACGCGATCCTCCACCTGAACGCGGGCGCGGGCCGACTCGGGCGAGGTCTCGAGGACCTCGAAGCCGAGGGTGCCGTCGAGCGTCCGGTCGAGCGCGACTTTCCAGGGCGGCTCGGCCGGCACGCGGCGCAGGTTAACCTTTCGCCCGCAATGGCGACCTTGGACCAGCTTGCCGCGGAGCAGCGGGCGATCATCGACCTCGTGCTCCAGCGGGGGCGCTCGTACGACGAGCTGGCCACGATGCTGGACATTCCCGGCTCCCGGGTGCGCGAGCTGGCGCGCGACGCACTGATCCAGCTGTCGCCCGTGAGCGCCGAGCGGGTCGAGTCCGAGCGCCGCGGCCAGATCGCCGACTACGTGCTGCGCCAGCAGTCGGGCGGCGAGGAGACGGCGACGAAGGCGCTGCTGCGCCGCTCCGAGGCGGGGCGAGCATGGACGTCGTCGCTGATCGACTCGCTCGCCGACATGTACGACGGCGACCGGCCCGAGATCCCCGAGGCCGAGGCCGAGGCGCCGTCCAGGCGCCGCGAGCGCGAGCGCCCACGTGAGCGGGAACGCATCCGCGAGCCGCGCGCGGAGCGAGCTCCGGCGCGCGAACGGCGGCCCGCGCGGGAGCCACGGCAGCGCGAGCGCGAGCCGCGCCGGCGCGAGCAGCTCTCGCCGGACGCCCAGGCGGCCGTGCGGCGGCGGCGTATCGCCGCCGCGCTCCTCGGCGCGCTGGTGCTCGCCGGGGTCGTGGTCGGGATCATCGCCATCGCGAGCGGCGGGGGCGACGGCAAGAAGAAGAGCAAGACCACGGCCGCTCGGGCACAGACCAAGCTGATCGGCCAGCTCCTGCTCAAGCCCGTGAACGGTGCCAGCAGCACCAACCAGGGCATCGCGGTCATCGCGACGCAGGGCAACCAGCCGGAGCTGATCGTCCAGGCCAAGCTGCCGCCGAGCAAGCAGGGCACCGCCTACGGGGTCTGGCTCTACAACAGCCCGACCGACAACCTCTCGCTCGGCGCACAGGTGACCGACCAGGCCGGCAACTACCAGGGGCGCGGCAACCTGCCCTCGAACCTCTCCAAGTACAAGTACATCGACATCTCGCTCCAGCCGATCCCGGACCGAGCCTGCCAGAGCAATCCCACCTGCCTGAAGAACGCGCAGAAGCACAGCGGGACATCCGTGCTGCGCGGCAAGGTGGCGGACATGCAGGCGCCGCAGACCGGCGCCGGGGCGGGAGCCGGCGCTGCGCCGGGCCAGACCACTGCCCCGGGCCAGACGCCCGCCCCGGGCGGCGCCCAGACCACGCCGTAGCGCTCTCTACTCGGGGATCAGCTTCCCGGGGTTCATGATGCCCTGCGGGTCGAGGCGCTCCTTGGTGGCGCGCAGGAGCTCCACTCCGAGCTCCCCCACCTCGTCGCGCATCCACGGCACGTGGTCGTGCCCGACCGCGTGGTGGTGGGTGATCGTGCCGCCGTTCTCCACGATCGCGCGCGACGCGGCCTCCTTGGCCGCGCGCCACTGCTCGAGCTCCTCGCCGGGCGTGGCGCGGGCCATGAACGTGAAGTAGAGCGAGGCCCCCGCCGGGTAGAGGTGCGAGACGTGGCAGCCCACCAGGGGCGGCGTGCCGCGGCCCGAGAGCGCCTCCTGGAGCGCGTGCGTGACGGCATCGTGGAGTTGGGACAGGCGGGTCCAGGTCGTGGCGGTCTCGAGCGTCTCCGCCAGCACGCCCATCCCGAGCAGCACGTCGCGCAGGTACGGGCCGAGGTAGCGCGAGCGGAGCCACGAGCGGCCCGGCCGGCGCCCGAGCGCCAGCCCGCCGTGCGCGCGCAGGATCCGCCCGCCGTCGGCGGCGCGGCCGGCGACCGCGGCCTCCTCCCCCTCCCAGCCGACGATCACGACGCAGCCCCCCGCGTGCCCGCGCGCCCGCAGGTACGCCTGGCCGGCGCGCTCGGTCAGGCCGCCGTGCGACGAGAGCGCCATCGCCAGCCGCGTCTCCTCCTCGTCCGAGAGGCGGGCCACGTCGGGCGCGGCGTGCTCGTGCTCGAGGGCCCGGAACGCCTCGCATCCCTCGTCGAAGCTGCGGAACGACCAGCCCTCGTAGCGGCGCGTGCGCGGGAGCGGCCGCACCGACAGCGTGGCCTCGGTGATCACACCGAATGCGCCCTCCGAGCCCACGATCAGCTCGCGCAGCGACGGTCCCGCGGCCGAGGCCGGGATCGGCTTGACCACGAGCTCGCCCGCCGGCGCCACCAGCCGCAGCCCCAGCACGAGCTTGTCCACGCGCCCATAGCCGGTCGACGCCTGGCCGGCGGAGCGCGTGGCCACGTAGCCGCCCACGGTCCCGTACTCGAAGGACTGCGGGAAGTGGCCGAGCGTCAGGCCACGGGCCTGAAGGCGCGCCTCGGCGCGGCGCCCGGGCAGTCCGGCGCCGATCGTGGCGGTGAGCGAGCGGCGGTCCGTGGTGAGGGAGTCGAGCCGGCCGAGGTCGAGCGCGATCGCGGCGGCCAGGCCGTCGTGGAGCGCCTCGACGCCGCCCACCACACTGGTGCCGCCGCCGAACGGAACGACCGCCACGCGCTCGCGGGCACAGACGTCCAGCACGGCCGCCACCTCCTCCTCCGAGCCGGGCAGCACCACGGCGTCGGGAGCGCCCGAGGCGTCGCCGGAACGAAGCCGGAAGAGGTCCGGGTAGCTGCGGCCCGCCGCCCGCCTGACCCGGCTCAGCCGGTCGAGCTGCACGTTCTCGGCGCCGACGGCCACCCGCAGCGCCTCCTCGGCGCCCGAGGGCAGTGCCGGCTCGCCGATCCGGACCTCCTCGAGCGACGGCGGCGACTGTGGCGCCAGGTCGGGAAGCCCGAGCTCCGACCGGATCAGAGCCTCGCCGGGTCCCGAGAGCTGGATCGGCTGGGGCGGCTCGCCCCATCCCCACCAGCGCATCGGCGCCTCGCCGCCGGTCATCGCCCGTCCCCGAACACGTGGCTCAGGCCGTCGAGCGCCGAGTCCAGCTGTCGTCGTGCGGCGCGGCGCGCCAGGAAGCCGCCGAAGCGCGAGCGCCCGCGCAGGCGCTGCTGCGCCCGCAGCTCGACGCGCGTGGCGGCCTCGCCCTGCGGCTCGAGGCGGATCTCCGTGCTCGACTCCCGGAACACGCGCTCGAACGGCGTCTCCTCGATCTCCTGCCGCCAGGCGAGACGCTCCGGCCGGCGCGCGTCGGTGCGCGTGTAGTCCGCGCGCACCGCCCGCCCGCGCGAGGAACGCATCACCGTGGTCCATGCCTCCGGTGTGGCGTCCTCCACGCGCTCCACCCGCGGCCACCAGCGCGGCAGGTGGTACGGGTCCGACAGCACCTCCCAGACCGCCTGTGGGCTGGCCGGGAACGTTCGCGCGCGGGACACGGTCGGCATCTCTACCTGTACGTGACCAATGACAGGATGTCGCGGTCGCCGAGCCGCTCGCGGCCGCCCAGGTACGCGAGCTCGACCACGAAGGCGCAGCCGGCCACCTCCGCGCCCGCCGACTCCACCAGGCGGCAGAGCGCCTCGGCGGTGCCGCCCGTGGCGATCAGGTCGTCGTGGACGAGCACCCGGGCGCCGCCGGCCAGCGCGTCGCGGTGGACCTCCAGCGCGTCGACCCCGTATTCGAGCGCGTACTCGACCGAGATCGCCTCGCGTGGGAGCCGGCCGGGCTTGCGCGCCGGCACGAACCCGGCGCCGACCCGCGCCGCCACCGCGCCGCCGAGCACGAAGCCGCGCGCCTCCGCGGCCACCACGTAGTCGACCTCCCGCTCCCCGGCCCAGGCCGCCAGCAGCGACACTGAGTGCTCCAGCGCGGCCGGGTCGAGGAACAGCGGGGTGAGGTCGCGGAAGACGATCCCCGGCTTGGGGTGGTCCGGGATGTCGGTGATGTAGTCCCGCAGGTCGAGCGCGCCGGCCGCGTCGGGCACCGCGAGCACTATCCGGCGATGTTGCGCAGGTCCCGCACGAGGAGCAGGTACTTCAGGTGGGACGCGATCGCGGCGAGGTTCTCGAGCGCCTCCACGGCCTCCTTGCGGCGGTCGGGGTTGCGCGAGCGGAGCGCCGGGGCCAGGATCTGCTCGAGCAGTGCCGCCTCGCGGTCCGCCGAGGTCCGGAAGACGCGCAGGTTCCGGCCGCCGACGCCGAAGCGAGCGAGCTCGGTGACCGCGCGGACGATCTCGCGCTCGGTGTCGTCGTAGTAGGTGTCACCCTCGCGGACCCGGCCCTTGATCACGCCGTAGTCCTCGAGCTCCTTTACGAGCTTGGGGTCGGCCCCGGTCTCGTCGATCACGTCGCTGAGCTTGTAGAGCGCGCCCTGCCCGGTGACCGCGACGCTCGCCCGCCGGAGGGAGCGCGGATCGGGACCCTTCCCGCTGGACGAGACCTCGGCCTCGGCGCGGCCGGCCGCCAGCTCCTGCCGAATCACCCGCAGCGGAAGGAACTCGTCGCGTTGGAGCCGCAGGATCGTGCGCAGGCGGGTCAGGTCGGCCGGCGAGTAGAGGCGATAGCCGCCCTGGGTGCGGCGCGGGGCGAGCAGCTTCTGGTCCTCCAGGTAGCGGATCTTGGAGATCGAGATCTCGGGGAACTCGCGCTCGAGCGACTTGCACACGGCGCCGATCGTGAGCGCCTTCTGGCGCTCGGCGCGGACCGGCGC
>JAXDHW010000198.1:0-4997 GCA_034664365.1 Thermoleophilaceae bacterium | reverse complement strand
CGAGCCCGAGGTCGAGGCGCTGCTTCGCCGGCTGGCCCGAGAGCTGAGTGGCGAGCGGCCCTAGCGGCCGGCCACGTCATGCAGGACGGTGCGTCAGTCGGCGCGGCGCGCTGCGGCCAGCAGCCCGACGCCGAGCAGCCCGACCAGCGCGAGCGCGGCGAGAGAACGTCCGTGTCGCGGGCCTATAGACCCTCCTCCCGGACGTTCCGCGGGCGGCGCGGGCGAAACAGGCGCCGGCTTCGGTCGCGCACTTCGACGAAGGCGGCCGCCGGCCAGAAGCAATGCAATCCCGGTGAGTGCCAGTGTGAGCAGTGCGAAGCCGGTAAAGGGCAACGGCCCGGACGGTGGATCCCCGCCACCGCCGGCGCTCCCATCATTGCCCGCCGTCCCGTGGGCCGCAGCACTGCGCGCACCGCCCTGCGCTCGCACACCCTTCACGGCACCGCCGCCGGCCGACGCGTCCGACCCACCCCGCGCCGCCGGCGCGCTCGCGCCGAGCTCGTCCAGCGGGAGAAGGTCACGCACGGACTTGTGGAGACGGCGATGCGAGGTACCGGCCCGCGGCCGAGCCGAGCCCCCGTCGTCCGACCTGTTGGCAGGGCGCCGACGCCCTGCACCTTCATTGCCGCCCTTCGCCGGGACGGTCGGCGGCGCCGGGGTCGACGCAGGCGCTGACGCCGGAGCTCGGTCCCCGTGCGGCCCACCCGGCCGGTGCCCGGGCGGCACGTGCCCCGCCGGGCGGCCGTGCGACTTGCCGGGCGCATGGCCCGGCGGCGGCCCGTGGTCCTTTGCCGCCGCGACGCCGCTCGCCGCGACCGACCACGCCGCGATCGCGAGCCAGACGACGGCCCTACCCCTCCCTGCCCGACCTCTCAAGGTCACTCCCTCCGTGGATCCCCCGCGGCCATTATGCCTGCAAACCGCGCCCGCAGGCTCACTCCGACGACCACGGCTCGCGGAAGTCCGGATAGAGCGTCAGGCCACCGTCGACGAACACGGTCTGGCCGGTGATGTACGCAGCGTCGTCGCTCGCGAGAAACGTGGTGACGCCGGCCATCTCGTCGGCGGTGCCGGCGCGGCCCATCGGGATGTGCGACTCGACCTGTTCCTTCTTCTGCGGGTCGTCGATCCACGCCCTGTTGATGGGCGTGATGGTGGCGCCCGGCCCGACGGCGTTCACGCGGATGTTCTGCGCCGCGTACTCGAGCGCGAGCGTACGCGTCAGGTTGTGCATCCCACCCTTCGACACGGAGTAGCCGAGGTAGTCGGGCTTGGGGATCATCTCGTGCACGCTCGAGATGTTCACGATGACCCCGCGGGCGACGGGGTTGCCATTGCTGTCGACGGTGTCTCCGGGCTCGTGCTCGAGGAATCGCTTGATCGCCTCCCGCGCGCACAGGAACGAGCCCTTGAGGTTCACGTCGAGGACCTTCTGGAACGACGCCTCGTCGAGCTGGTCGGACGGCTTCGAGATCTGGATCCCCGCGTTGTTGACGAGTATGTCGAGGCCGCCGAGCCCGTCGACGGTCTCCTGAACCATCCGCACGCAGTCGTCCTGCTTCGACACGTCGCCCTGCACGAGCAGGTCCTGCACCCCCGCGTCGTGCACCTGCCGGATGCAGTCCTCGACCATCTTCTCGGTCTCCGCCGCCTCGTCCGGGGTGGTGAGGTAGTTGATGGCCACGTCCGCGCCGTACTTCGCGAACCGCACCGCGATCGCCTGACCGATGCCCGAGCTGCCGCCGGTCACCAGCACCTTCTTGTCCCTGATGCCCTCCATGTCTCCTCCTGGCGATTCGTCGCGGGCGCCTGCTCGGAGTGACACTAGTATCGGCTCGATGCTCCGGGAGCTCAGCGCGCGCTCCCATTTCCTGCGGCGCCTGCGTCAGAGGCTGCGCGACTGGATCGCGCGCTCCGGCCCGCCCCACCACCAGGCCACGCGCGACGACCTGGCGTTCCGCTACCTGCGCGGCGACGGCATCGAGATCGGTGCCCTCAATGCGCCGCTCCGCGTCCCGAGGTCAGCGCGCGTGCGCTACGTCGACCACGCTTCGGCCGAGGAGCTCCAGGAGATCTACGCGCGCGAGATCTCGACGCACGGCTGGCCGCTCGTGCCGCCGGACGTGATCGACGAGGGCGAGCGGCTCGGCAAGTTCGACGACGCGTCGCTCGACTTCGTGATCGCCAACCACATGCTCGAGCACGTGGAGGATCCGATCGAGGCGCTCCACAACTTCCTGCGCGTGCTCCGCCCGGGCGGGATCCTGTTCCTCACTCTGCCGGACCCGCGCTTCAACTTCGACGACCCGCGCGCGCGCACGAGCGTCCAGCACCTCCTCCGCGACCACCGGGAGGGGGCCGAGTCGTCGCGCCGCGAGCACTACGAGGAGTGGGCGCGGTTCATCGAGGGCGCGACGGGCGAGCGTCTGGCGGAGCGCGTCGACGAGTACGCGCGCGAGGGCGCCCGCCACCACTTCCACGTCTGGGAGCTCGACACGTTCCTGGAGTTCCTCTTCGCGATCGAGCCGCCCGTCGATCTCGAGGCGGCGCAGGCCACGGACAAGGAGTTCGCGGTGATCCTGCGCAAGAACCCCGACAAGCGCTGGGTCAGGTAGCTACGTGGGCCGGTAGGTCCCGAAGCTCCAGACGTGGCCCTCGGGATCGCGCGCCGTGTAGTCGCGCGATCCGTAGTCCTGGTCGTGAGGCTCGGTGAGGATCTCGGCGCCCGCCGCGCGCGCCTGCTCGCAGTGGGCGTCCGCGTCGTCCACGACCACGTACATGCCGCCGGTGGCCTGCCCGTCGAGCTGGTTCGGGGTCTTCGCCGCGGTCGGGTCACCCTCGCGCGTCGAGCCGGTCATGAACATGCCGTTGCCGAACGTCACCTCGGCGTGGACGATCGCGTCGCCCTCCTCGTAGACCGCGCGGCGCCTGAACCCGAACGCGTCCTCGAGCCAGGTGAGCATCGCCGAGGGGTCCTCGTAGCGGATGTAGGGGATGATGCTCGGCCAGGCCATCGTCCGGTCCGGCAGGCTACTGAACCGTGACCCCCACCCTCCAGGGCGACCGCGTGTCGCTGCGCCCGCTCACCGAGCACGACCTCCGGGCCGTCGCCGCGATGCTCGCCGAGCCGGCGGTGAGCCGCTGGTGGGGCGACCACGACGAGGGCCGGATCCGCAGCGACCTGCTCGAGGATCCCGAGACCGACAGCTTCGCCATCGACCTGGACGGGGCGCTCGCCGGAGTGTTGCTCGTGGCGGAGGAGACCGACCCGCAATACCGCCACGCCGGACTCGACATCTCGCTGGCCACCGAGTACCAGGGCCGCGGACTCGGTCGCGAGGCGCTGCGCGTCGTGATCGACCACCTGGTGGATGAGCGCGGCCATCACCGCTTCACGATCGACCCCGACGCGGAGAACGAGGCGGCGATCCGCTGCTACACGGCCGTCGGCTTCAAACCGGTGGGCGTCCTGCGGCGCTACTCGAACGTGGACGGACGCGGCTGGCGCGACGGGCTCCTGATGGACCTGCTGGCCGAGGACTTGTAACGGGCGGCGTGGACGGGGAGACTGCCGCGCGTGACTGACTTCGACGTGATCGTGATCGGCGGCGGGCCCACGGGCGAGCACTGCGCCGCGGCGATTGCCAAGGGTGGGCCGCGGGTGGCGATCGTCGAGCGCGAGCTGCTCGGCGGCGAGTGCTCCCACTGGGCGTGCATCCCGTCGAAGACGCTGCTGCGACCGGGCGAGGTGCTCGCCAACGCGCGCGAGGCCCCGGGCGCGGCCGAGGTGGTGAACGGCAGCGTGGTCGACGCGCCGGCGGCGTTCGCGTGGCGCGACTTCCAGGTGAACGACTACGACGACACGGCAGCCGCGAAGTGGGCGGAGGGCGAAGGCATCGAGGTGCTGCGCGGCAGCGGGCGCCTCGCGGGGCCGAAGACCGTCGCCGTCGACGGTCGCGAGTACACGGCGGATCACGTCGTGATCGCCACCGGCTCCGACCCGATCATCCCGCCGATCGACGGGCTGGGCGAGCTCGACGGCGTGTGGACCAACCGCGAGGTCACCGGCCTGACCGAGGTGCCGCGCCGGCTCCTCGTGCTCGGCGGCGGCCCGGTGGGCGTGGAGATGGCGCAGGCGGTGCGCAGGATGGGCGCCGAGGTGGCGCTCGTCGAGGGCTCCGACCACGTGCTGCCGCGCGAGCCGCGCGAGCTGGGAGAGGGTCTCGGCGAGGGGCTCACCATGGACGGGATCGAGCTCAAGTTCGGCCAGCACGCATCGGCGGCCCGTAGGGACGGCGACGACTTCGTCCTCGACTTCGCCGACGGCTCCGAGCTGCGTGGCGACCGGCTGCTCGTTGCCACCGGGCGCCGCCCGCGGACCAAGGACCTCGACGCCGAGAAAGCCGGCCTCGAGCTCGGCGAGCGCGGCGAGGTCCAGGTCGACGATCGCCTGTCGGCCGGCGACGGGATCTGGGCGATCGGCGACGTGGCCGGCATCTGGCCGCTCACCTACGTCGGCAAGTACCAGGGCCGCGTCGTCGCGGCGAACATCCTCGGCCGCGAGGCGCGGGCGAGCTACGACGCCGTGCCGCGCGTCGTCTTCACCGACCCCCAGGCGGCGGCCGTGGGAGCGTCGGAGGGCGAGAAGACCGCGCGCGTGGAGCTCTCCGGGGTGGCCCGCACGTCCACCTACACCCGTGCCTACGACGAGAAGCCGGGCTTCCTCACGCTCGTCTCCGACGGCGAGCGGCTGACCGGCGCGTACGCCCTCGGCCCCGACGCGGGCGAGTGGCTTGGGCAGGCGACCCTCGCGGTCCGGGCGCGCGTGACGCTCGAGACGATGATGGACACGATCCAGCCGTTCCCGACCTTCTCGGAGGCGTACATGGAGGCGCTCCGGGAGATGCTCGGGCGCTAGCGGCCGGCGCTCCACCGGAGATCCCAACCACCAAGGAGGCCATGCCGTGAGGCTGAAGGCAGTGCTCGTGAACTGCACG
>JAXDHW010000146.1:0-4437 GCA_034664365.1 Thermoleophilaceae bacterium | reverse complement strand
CAACCTTCGCCCGGCCTCCGCTGCGACGCCAGTGGCGCCTGCAGCGCAGGGCGTGGCGCGAGGCCCTCCGCCTCGGCGCCGGCGTGTATCACCTGCACGACCCGCATCTGATTCCGCTCGGACTGGCGCTTAAGGCGCGCGGCGCCCGCGTGATCTACGACGTCCACGAGGACTACCGGGAGCACGCCCGGACGAAACTTGCCGGCAAGCCGGTCCGCGCGCACGCCAAGAGTGGCCTTTGGCTCGCGCTCGAGGCGCTGGCCCGACGCAGCTTCGACCGCTTCGTGTGCGTCTCGGAGCCAATCGCGAGCCGCTTCCCCGCCGGTCGCGTCGCGATCGTGCGCAACTACCCGCGCGTCGACGAGCTCGCCGATCCGACCGCGCCGCCGTACCGAGACCGGCCGCCGACGGTGGTGTTCGTTGGCGTGACGACCCGCTGGCGCGGCTTCCTCGACGCGGTGCGGGCGATCGAGGTCGTGCCGGACCGGCTCGACTGCCGGCTGCGGCTGGTCGGCAGTGTCCGTCCGGCCCAGTTGGTCGCCGAGGCGGCCACCCTGCCGGGCTGGCGGCGCGTCGAGGTCGTGCCCTGGCAGCCGCGGGCGGGGGTAGCTCGCGAGCTCGGTCGCGCGCGAATCGGACTGGCCGCTTTCCACCCGGTGCCGAATCAGTGCGACCCCAGCGGCTCCAACAAGCTCTACGAGTACATGGCAGCCGGCTTGCCCGTGATCGTGGCCGATCACGGAGGCTGGCGGGGCCTGATCGAGTCGGCGGGTTGCGGGCTCGCCGTCGATGCAAGGGATCCGCGGGCGATCGCGGGCGCGATCGAGCACCTCCTGAGCCGCCCGGACGAAGCCGAGGAGATGGGTCGGCGCGGGCGGGCGCTCGTGGAGTCCCGCTGCAACTGGGACGCCGAGCTCGAGCGGTTGCTGTGGCTCTACGGGACTCTCAACGGCCACCGGTCGCCGGCGCCGTGAGCCACGACCCGCTGCGGGTCCTCCACGTCGGGCCGCTCGACTCGATCCACCTGCGGCGGTGGGTGGCCGCGACGACGGAGCTCGGTCACCTCGCGCTCGTGGGCGGCCATTTGCGCCCGGGCTTCGGAACCAGCTCGTGGCCCGCGCCCGCCCTGGCCCAGGCGCACCACTCGCCGCAACTCCCGTGGGCCTCGACGCGGCGCGCCCGGTCCACGGGATCGATGGTCGATCGAGCACTCGCCGGACTGCCCAATGCGCTGATCGAGGTTCCGCTCTGGGCCCGGTGGCTCGATCGGCTGGTGAAACGGCTCCGGCCGGACGTGGTGCACGCCCACTACCTGCACCAGTGGGGGGCTGCGGCGGCGCTGGCCGAGGCGCGTCCCCTGATAGCGGGCGCGCTGGGCTCCGACATCTACCTGCAGGACCGCGTGGGGCGGCGGTTCGCCGACGCGGCGCTGGCGCGCGCCGACGTCGTGATCGTTCCGTCTCCCCACGGCGCCGCGGCTCTGCGCTCGCGCGATCTTCGCGGCAGCTGCCGGCACCTCGAAGCCGGGATCGACCTCGATTTCTTCCGGCCGCCGACCGAAGCGGAGCGTGTGGCCGCCCGCGAGGGGCTGGAACTTGGCGACGGCCCGGTCGTGCTGAGCTTCCGCGGCGGCGGCCCCGTCTACGACCTGCCGCTGGCGATCGAGGCCTTCCGGCGCCTGCGCGCGCGCAGGCCCGCGGCCCGCCTGGTCGTGGCGCACGGTCCCATGCCGCTCGATCGTCGAAACGCGGCCTCACTGCACGGGCTGAACGGCTCGGTGCGCGTGCTCCCGGCCGTGCCGCCCGATGGCATGCGGCGCCTGTTTCACGCCGCGGATGTGGGCGTGTCGGTCCCCCGCTCAGACGGCTCGCCGAGCTCGGTCTGGGAATCGCTTGCGTGCTCGACGCCGGTCGTCGCGTCCGACCTGCCGCAGCTCGCGCAGCGCGTCGGCGAGCGGGACGGCGCGCTCCTCGTGCGACGCGACCCCGAGGCGGTGATGGAAGCCCTCGACAGGGTGTTGGCGGACCGCAGTCACGCCCGGGCGCTGGGCAGAGGCGGGCGGGCCTGGTGCGAGGCCAACGTCGACCGGCGCGTGACGCTCGCCTCGCTCGACCGCCTCTATCGCGGGCTGGCCTCCGCCGCGCGGGCGAGGGAGCCGGTCACAGGCAGAGCGTGAGGTGGCGGGCACTTCCCGCCAGCCGGCCGGCGCGCAGCGCGGCCCGGCGCACCCACGTGCCACGCAGCTCCGGGGAGCGCCAGAGATCGGGCGCGTTCGCCGCGAGCCAGCGCCAGCGTGCGAGGGCGGCGCGGTTGTCCGGAGCAGGGATCCCGTGCCCGCGAAAGGCGCGCAGGAGCTTCGGGGCCGATAGCCCGTGGACGCACTGCTGCCAGGCCATCGCGGCCAGGCCGGCGCGTAACCGCTGGTGGACGACCGCCTGCGGAGCGAAGACGAGCGTGTAGCCGGCGAGCTGGGCCCGCCATCCGAACTCCTGGTCGGAGCTCGCGTAGCGGAACCGCTCGTCCCAGCGGAGCTCGCGGGCGACAGCTGCCCACACGGCGAGGTTGCCGCCGGGCGGATACGGGAGGAAGTCGTGAGTGGTGACGGGGCCCGGAGTCGGCGGGGCGGGGCGCCAGGCGCGGTTCAGCGGATCGTTGAGCAGCTCGAGGCACAGCCGCCCGCCCACGATGTCGGCGCCCCGTGCCGCCTCGACCATCGCGTCGATCCAGCCCGGGCCGACGACGTCGTCGGCGTCGCAGAACAGCAGCAGGTCGCCCCGCGCCGCGAGCGCGCCGGCGTTTCGTGCGGTGTTGATGCCGCGCCGCCGCGAGGCGTCGGCGATCGCGAGTGCCGGCAGCTTCGCGGCGTAGCCACGCGCCACGCGCACGCCGGCGTCAGTCGACCCGTTGTCGGCGATCACGACCTCCCAGGCGCCGGGGTAGGTCTGGGCGAGAAGAGCCTCGAGTTGGTCGCCGAGCCAGCGGGCCCCGTTGCGGAGCGGGATTACGACCGAAACGAGGGTCGGCGTCCGTGGGGCCGGACGCTGGACGTCGAACGAGCGCGTCGTCTTCACGTGCCGGACCTTGCCGACGCGGATGTCGATCGCCCCACCATCCGAGCAACGCGCAGGTCCACTCGCGCGATGGCGCCGGGGCGGAATGGGACGCCCTCGGCCTCCAGCCGTGCGCGTTGCCTGTCGCCCGCGGCCAGTGAGCCGTCGGCGCGCACGACACGCCACCACGGTATGTCCGGCGCGTGCATCGTCTTCAGGACGTGGCCGGCGAAGCGGGGCGCACCGGGCGAGACGTCTCCATAGGTTCGTACGAACCCCTCGGGAATCGCACGGATTGCTGTCAACACGCGGAACTCACGAGAGCCGGGCCCACCGGCGGCCAGCGGACTCAGTGCCCGAGCAGTGTCAGCACGTCGGGGAAGTCCGGCAGTCCCTCGAGCGCGTAGAAGTAGTCGGTCGTGCTGTTGAACCAGCTGTAGGCGAGCTTGCCGGCCTTGTCGACGGCCGGGCGCACCGCGTAGAACCCGTCGGCCGTCACCGCGATGCACGGGGAGCAGTCCTCGGCCAGGATCTGGAGCTTGGTGGCGAATGACGACTCGCCCTCGGGATTGGTCCAGGTCGTGGTGTAGCCGTGGCGGGCGTCGAGCTCGTCCTGGATGTGGTTGAACATCCGCGTCGACTCGTCGCCCTTCATCGGTGCCCCGTTGCGCTTCACGATGTCCACGAAGTCGGCGTCGCCCGCGTAGGGGAGGCGTGTTCCGTTCGGGAGCTCGACCTTCGGCACGTAGATGGGCTCGCCGTGGGCGCCCTTCAGCTCCTCGAGCACGAACTTCACCTTCTGCTCCCGCACCAGGGTCTGCGCGTAGCCGTTGCCGACGGCCTCGTTGCTGATCGTGATGAACTTGCCGTTCATCTCCTTCCACTTGGGCAGGTACTTCTCGTAGTTGCCCGTCATCTTGTTGAAGCGCGAGTGGGCGACCTCCCAGTCGAGCGAGCCCTCCTCGATCCCGAGTCGCTTCAGCGCGTTCTCGAACACCTTCTTGCCCGGCTTGAACGCCGCCACGACTCCGTTGACCTCGTCCGGCAGGTTCCAGATCAAGGCGTCGACCTCGGAGATGCTCTTGGCCTTCATGTCCGTCGTCTTCAGCCACGCGGGCCGCCCGTAGCGGTTGCGCGACTTGGCGATCATCACCGCGTCGAACTCCTTGGCCGCCGCGCGGGCCTTCGCCTGCCACGTAGCGTCGTAGCCCATCAGGGCCATCTCCTCGGCCGAGAACTTGTAGCCGTTCACCACGCCGCGGAAGAGGGCGGCACCCTTGCGGAGCCTCCCGAGTGTCGTGGCCGCGCCCTCGTTCGAGCTGCCCTCGACCAGCGTGGCCGCCGCCTCGGAGAGCTTGGCGCCGGAGCGCTCCGCCGACAGCTCCGC
>JAXDHW010000068.1:0-16970 GCA_034664365.1 Thermoleophilaceae bacterium | reverse complement strand
CCGCCGACGTCGCCGCCGATGAAGGGCCGCGCCTTCCACAGAGCCTCCGAGACGGTGAGCCCGAAGCCCTCCCGCGTGGACTTCTGGATCACGACGTCCGCCTGCGACTGGAAGGCGTTGACCTCGATCGAGCCGACCTGGTTCAGGTTGTTGAGGATCTTGATGTCCGTGTCGCCGCCCGCGTACTCGAGCGTGGAGTTGAAGAACTCCCACCCCTCGGGGTCGTCGGTGGCCATGGACCCGACGAGCGCGAGCTGCACGTCCGGCATCTCCTCCTTGACGATCCGGTAGGCGTCGATCACGCCGAGCGGGTCCTTCCAGGGGTCGAAGCGCGAGACCTGGCAGATCAGCGGCCGCTCGACGTCGACCCCGAACTGGTCGCACACGAACGCGGCGTCCTCGGGTGAGAGCGCCATGTTCTTCGGCGACAGCGGGTCGATCGCCGGCGGGATCAGGTGGACCGGCGCGTTTCCGTCGAGTCCGGCCGGCACGTAGCGGTCGAGGTGATAGACCGATCCGTCGTACTCCTGGATGTACGGGACGAGGCGCTCGAGCGTGGCCTCGTTCGGAGTCGAGAGGTCGATGTGGCAGCGCCAGACCCAGTGCTTGGCCTTCTCCGGGACGTGATGGCGGACCACGAGCGGCTGCGGGTCGTGGACGATCACGACGTCCCAGCCACCGCTCAGCTCGCCGGCGTTGATCTCGTTGAACAGCTCGTAGACGCGCCACTCCTCGCCGTCCAGGTCCTGCGGGTTGCCCTGAAGCGCGTTGTGCATCAGCTTGGTGGCGTTGAAGAACGCCTCGCGGCCGATGATCACCTGCCAGTCCGCCTCGATGCCGACGTCGCGCATCAGCGGAACGAGCGTGTAGAGGATCTCGGAGACGCCGCCGCCGAACGCCGTGGCGGACAGGTGGAGCACCTTGAGCCCCGAGAGCTCTTCCGACAGCGTCCGGATCTCCTCGATCAGGGGACGCCCCACCAGGTGCGTGTAGTCAGCCAGGGACTTGTGCCCAACCCCTACCGGCTGCAGCAAAGAGGAGCTCCTTTACGGATGACGCCGGGCACACTACCCGGCGAGGAGGCGGCAGATTAGACGCTCAGCCGCCGGCGAGCCCGAGACGCTTCGTCAGCCGCATGGTCCCGTCGGCGTAGGTGCACTCGTCGGCGGTCGCCCCGATGATCGCCCGCGACAGCTCGCGCTCCTCCTCGGAGACGGTCGGCTGCTCGGCCCCGCTCACCTCGACGACGATCTGATCGTCGAGCAGGTCGAACTTGAAGCGCATCTGGGGCACCTCGGCGTCCTCGCGCGCCGCCGCGCGGCGGTCGCCCCCCATCAGGAACGACGCGGCCTCGGTGATCGCCAGCTTGAGGTCGGCGGCCGCCTCGAGCTCGAGCGGCGCGAGCCGGCAGACGGCCGACAGCGCCAGCCGCGCCAGCACCACGTAGTCCGGCTTCGCCGGGATCGTGAGCGAAACGGTGCGGTCCGCAGCCGATGCCTCCATCGGGCCTACCCTACCCCAGATCGGGGGCTTTCAGGCGGTCAATCCCGGCCGCCAGCTCGGCCAGGATCAGGCCATGGAGCGCGGGATTCGCGCTCGCCACGATCGACATCTGGAACTCGGCGCCCGAGCCCAGCAGCGGCCGGTCCGCGAGCGACCGCCCGCGCGCGTCGGTCACGACGGCGCCCGCCTCCTCGGCGCAGAGCACGGCCGCGGCGAGGTCGTACGGCGAGTTGTTGAGGACCGCCCCGCCGCCCACCCGCTCGAACTCGGCGCGCATCCCGGGGACCTCGTCCACGAGCAGGGGGCCCGGCTCCACGTAGGCGTCGAGCTGGCCGGTCAGCACGCGCGTGACGTCGAACGCCGCCGAGCCGAGGTCGAACGTGCCGCCGCCGACCGACGACGCGTCGATCAGCTCCGCGAGCACCTCCGTCAGCGCACGCGCCGGGCGGCCGCGGAAGCCGTACGTCCAGAACATCCGGTCGAGCCGCTCGTTGGCCGAGAGCAGCACCGGCGGCGACTCGATCATCCCGCGCCCGCGCTCCGCGAGGAACACGGCGCCGGACTTGATCTCGACGATGCAGGCCACGCTCACCTCGCCCATCGTCACGCCGTCCCGCAGCGGGGCGGCGGCGACCGAGACGCAGCACGACTCGAGGCCCGCCATCGCCGGCCGGGTGCCGTCGATCGGGTCGACCACCAGGACCGTCGACGCGGTTCCGGTCGACGGCTGAGAGAGGCCGACGTCCTCGGAGTAGTACGCCACGTCGGGGGCGCGCTCGCGGAGGAACGTCTCCAGCATGCGCTCGGCCTCGGCGTCGATGGCGAACGTCACGTCCCCGCCGGCGGCCTCCGCGTCGCCCTCGTGCGCGCGCCCGGCGTGCGAGCCGAGCATCGGCATCACGGTCTCGCGCAGCGCGAGGGACAGGTCGCGGACGAGATCGACGAGCATCTAGTGCGGGGCGGGGTCGGCGCCGTCCGCACCGCCCGCCGGCAGCGCGAGGGTGAACACCGTGCGCCCGGGTCGCGAGAGCAGCTCGATCCGCCCGTCCATCCGCTCCGCCAGCTCGCGCGCGATGGCCAGCCCGAGCCCCGAGCCGCGAGCGGCATCGGCCGTGTAGAAGCGCTCGAAGAGGTGCGTTCGCGCGCCGGGGTCGATGCCGGGCCCGCTGTCCGCGACCGTCAGCTCGGCCGCGCCGTTCTGCTGATCGGCGCTCACGGTGACGGTTGTGCCCTCCGGCGTGTGCCTGAGGGCATTGTCGAGCAGGATACGCATGATCTGGGCCGCCCGTTCGCGGTCGCAGACGGCGGACACCTCGCGGTCGGGGAGCCTCAACTCGAGCTCGGTCCGGTGCCGGGCGACCGCCGGCCGGAACTCCGCCGCGACCGCGGCGGCGAGCTCGCCGATGTCGACCTCCTCGGGGTTGATCTCGAGCGAGCCGGCGTCGAGCCGCGAGAGATCGAGCAGGTCGACGGCCAGCTTCTGGAGGCGGTCGACCTGCTCGCGCATCGAGCGCAGGAACTCCTCGCGCGTCTCGGTGTCGAGCTGCTCGTCCTGAAGGAGCTCGACGAAGCCGCCGAGCGAGAAGATGGGCGTGCGCAGCTCGTGCGACGCGTTCGCGATGAACTCCTTCCGCGCGCGGTCGACCTGGGCGAGCTGCGCCTGCATCTCGTTGAAGGCGCGCGTGAGGCGACCGAGCTCGTCGTCGCTCTCGACCGGCAGCGGCTCGACGTGGCGCCCGGCCGCGAGTGCCCGCGCGGCCCGTTCGAGGCGCGACACGCGGTTGGCGAGCGCGCGCGCGACGAAGAAGCCGCTGATGACCGCGATCATGAGCGCCACGGCGCTTGCCTCGAGGAGCCTGTTGCGCACGAGCCGCACGATCTCGGCGGCATCGCTCTGCCGCGAGTAGATCGCGATCCAGGCCGGCTCGCCGCGGTAGATCAGCGGGGATGAGACCTCCACGAGCCGGTGCGTCCGCCGCGACGCCGTGGCGGACACCCGGTGGAGCCGGAGCGCACGTGCGGCGAGGCCGTAGTCGGGCGCGACCGGCGGCTCGGCGTTCGAGTCGGAGATCGGGTAGAAGACCGGCTCCCGGGTCGAGGACCGCTGCACGCCGAGCACGGTGAGCCGCGCGTTGGCCGAGTCCCCGACCGCGCGGACGTACTCGTTCAGGTGCGGCTCGTCGATGTTGCGCCCGATCACGGCCTGGAGCCGCGGCAACGACGCGACCGCGGCGCGGCGCAGGTCACCGAGCCGCTGCGTCTGAAGCTGCTGCTGGAGCTGCGGCAGGAAGAAGAAGATGACGGCGGCGAAGCCCAGCGCCGTGATCGCGAAGAAGAGGAGCGCGAGCCGGTTCTGCAGCGACCGGAGCCGCACCCGGCGAGGCCTCATCTGTCGTGGAAGTGGTATCCGACCCCGCGAACCGTGTAGATCAGCTCGGGCGCCCCAGGGTCGCGCTCGAGCTTCTCGCGGAGGTGACGGATGTGGACGTCGATCGTGCGCGGGTCGCGGTAGGACGAGTCGCCCCACAGCCGCTCGAGGAGCATCCGGCGGCTGAACACCCGGCCCGGGCTGCGCGCAAGCACCGACAGGATCTCGAACTCGACGTACGTCAGCCGGACCGGCTCGCCGCGCTGTTCGACGATCCGCTTCGCGAAGTCGATCGTCAGCTCGCCGTGCACCAGCGGCTCCTCGGGCGCGTCGCCGTTGCGGGACAGCTCGGCCCGCCTCAGCACCGCCTTCACCCGGCTGCGGAACTCCCGCATCGAGAACGGCTTCGTGATGTAGTCGTCCGCGCCCAGCTCGAGCCCGAGCACCTTGTCCAGCTCCTCGGCCTTGGCCGTGAGCATGATGATCGGGACTCCGCTGGTCGCGCGGAGCTTCCGGCACACGTCGAAGCCGTCGACCTCCGGCAGCATCACATCGAGCACGACGAGGTCGAACTGACCCTCGCGGAAGCGGTCGAGCGCCTCCTGTCCCGTGCTCGCGGTGATCACGTCGTAGCCGTCTTTGCGCAGGGGGTATGTGAGGAGCGTCTGGACGGACTGCTCGTCGTCGACCAGAAGAATCCTCGGCGCTTCACTCGACATCTCCCTGGTCTTAACAATCGAAAGTGTAGGTTGGAGCGAAGTTTGGGACGGGAAATGTGATCGAGCCCCGGCTCTACCGCGCCGCGTTCCTTCCGGCCCTGCTCGCCGCGGTGATCGCGGCCTTCTCACTGGAGAACCGTCCGCACGCGGTACCGCAGGGGCTTCCCGCGGATGTCTTGTTCGAGGGAAGCCTCGCCTCCTCCACCGTGGGCCAGATCGTGCAGGACGCGCGCGACCGCCGTGTCGGCACGCCGGGGGACGCCCGCACCGCCCGCCGCGTGGCACACGCGTTCCGCAGCTTCGGCTTCCAGACGACGATCGAGCGCTTCCGGGGGGAGGACACGAACCTCGTGAACGTGGTCGGGCGACGACCCGGGCTGTCGCGGCACGAGGTCGTGCTGCTCGCGTCGCGCGACGCGCTCTCGGTGCCGGACGCGACCGGCAGCGCGGCCGACACGGCGGCGCTCATGGAGGTCGCGCGGGTGCTCGCGGGGCGGGCGACGCACAAGACCGTGGTGCTCGCGTCGGTCGACGGCGGCACGCTCGGCGACGCCGGGGCGCGCCGGTTCGCTCAGCACGTGGGCGACCCCGGGCTCGTGGACGGCGCGCTGGTGCTCTCGAACCTCGGCGCGCCGCACTCGCACGGACCGCTGCTCGTGGACTGGTCGAACGACTCGCGGCGCGGCAGCCTCGGCCTGCGGCGGACCGCAACCGACTCGCTGCGCAACGAGCTCGGCACGGACGGCGGGCCATCCGCCACGCCGCCGGCGCAGGTCGCGCGGCTGGCGTTCCCCGTTGGGCTCGGCGCACAGGGCGTGCTGCTCGAGCGCGGGGTGGACGCAATCCGCCTCTCCGGCAGCGGCGAGCGGGCGCCGCCGCCCGGCAGCCGCGCGCTCGACGACCTGCGGGCCCAGCGCTACGGCGAGCTCGGCCGCTCCGCGCTCCGCGTCGTGTCCGCGCTCGACGCGAGCGCGGCGCCGCCCGAGCACGGGCCGCGCTCCTACGTCCTCGCCGGCGGCGGTGTGGTGCCGGGCTGGGCCCTCGAGATCCTCGCCGCTGCGCTGATCCTTCCCGCCCTCGTGGCGTCGATCGACGCGCTTGCTCGCGCGGGCCGGCGCGGTGAGGCGGTCGTCCCCTGGCTCGAGTGGGTGATCGCCGGGACCGTGCCGTTCGCGCTCGGCCTTGGGGTCGGCGAGCTGCTCACGCTCGTCGGCGTCGCGAAGGACGCACCCGCCTCACCGATCGAGCCGAGCCTCGCGCCGGTCGACGGCGCCGCGCTGGGCGCGCTGGCGGGAGTCGCGTTCGTCGCACTGCTCACCTGGGTCCTCCTGCGAACTCCTCTGGTGCGGCGCGGCGGCGCACTGCCCGACGCCGGCGCGCCCGGAGCCGGCGTGGCCACCGCGCTCGTGCTCTGTGCGGCCGCGATCGGCACCTGGTTCCTCAACCCGTTCGCGTGCCTGCTGTTCGCCCTGCCGCTCCACTGCTGGATGCTCGCCGCGCTGTCCGGCGTGCGGCGCTCGGCGCGGGTGTGGCTTGTCGTGATCGGGCTGCTCCCCGTGGCGATCGTGCTCGGCGCCTACATGCGCGAGCTCCGGCTCGGACCGCTCGAGGCGCTCTGGTACGGCTTCCTGCTCGTCACCGGCGGTCAGATCGGCGTGCCGACGGCGCTGCTCGGCTGCGTGATAGCGGGGCTGTTCGGGGCGACGGTCGCGATCGTGGTCGCGCGCTGGCGAACTGGCGCGCCGGCAGTCGCGCCGGCGGGCGACTCGGGGCCGCCACGCCCGGCGGCGGTCGGCCCGGCGACGCGCCTCGAGCAGGTCAGCCGGTAGGTGGCCCCCCGTTTTCCCGTCTAGTCCACGCAGCCCGGGGTGGGCCACATCTTGCCCGCGGCCGATGATTGGACCATGATGAGGTCATGGGCAGCGGGATCGATCCGGCTCTGATGCGGCGCGTTCGGGCGGGCGAGTATGTGGTCGATCCACACGCCGTCGCCGACGCGATGCTCCGCCGGAGCGCCGACCGCGCCGCGGCGCGGCGGCTGTCACGGGTGCTCGTAGCCGGCGAGCTCGACAGGGGCGCCGTCGCTCCCGACAAGCCGCGCGCCCGACCCGGCCACAACTGAGCCGACCCACGTGACGGTGGTGCCCGCGCCGCGGAGCGCCGACTCGACGACCGCGACGCGGTCCGGGGCGACGGCGAGCAGCAGCTCGTAGTCGTCGCCGCCGGTGGCGGCCAGCTCCAGCGGGTCGCGCCCGGCCGCGCGGGCGACCGCCTCCACTCCGGGCGCCAGCGGCAGATCGGCGAGCCGTATCTCCACGGCCACGCCGCTGCGCTGCGCGACGTGCTCCGCGTCCGTTGCCACGCCGTCGCTCAGGTCGAGCATCGCGCCCACCACGGCGCCGCTGAGCGCGGCTCCGGCCGCGAGCCGCGGCTCGGGGCGGCGGTGCCGGCGCAGGAGGTCGTCGCGCTCGGCATCCGGCAGCTCGGCGTCGACGCCCTGGAGCAGGAGCAGGCCGGCCGCGGAGGCGCCGAGGTCGCCGGTCACGCCCACGAGGTACCCCGGCCGCGCGCCGTCGCGGTAGACGAGGTCGCGTTCGCCTCCCGCCCAGCCGACGACGGTGACCGAGAGCATGAGCACCGGCGCGGCCGTCACGTCGCCGCCGGCGATCGTCGTGCCGCTCCGCTCGGCGAGCTCCTCCATCGCCTCCACCAGCTCGACGGCGGCGGCCTCGCCGAACGACTCCGGGACCCCGAGCGCGACGTACGCCTCGCCTGGCTGCGCGCCCATCGCCGCGACATCGGAGAGCGCCGCGGCGAGCGCCTTGTGGCCCACGTCGCCGGGCGAGTGCGTGGCGAGCTCGAAGTGCACGCCCTCGACGATCGCGTCGACCGAGGTGGCGGCGACGCCCGTGCCGCGGACGACCGCGGCGTCGTCGCCGGTGGCGTAGAGCACGCGCTCGTTGCGCACGTGCAGGATGCGCTCGAACGCCCGGATCAGGTCGTGCTCGGCCACGTCAGAACCCGAAGCTTCCCAGGGGAATCGCAATCGGGAGCATCCACGCGCACAGCGCGAGCGTCGCCCAGCGGAGCCGCCGGTCCGCGGCGAGCGCCGCGAGCGGGAGCAGCCACAGCACGTACCAGGGCACGAGCCACGCCGAGGCGACCAGGATCGCGAGCGTGGCCCATGCCGCCATCCGAATCGGGTCGGCGCCGCGCCAGGTGCGGACGAGCGTCCAGGCGAGCACGCCGGCGAACGCGATGCCGTAGGCGGCGCGGACCGCGTCGCGGTAGTCGAGCCGGTCGCCGGGCAGCACGGCGCCGAGCAGCTGCGCGGTCTTGTACGGGAAGCTCCAGCGCGAGCTGCGGTCCTGGTTGGAGCTGAGCAGCCCGAGCGCGTCGAGCGCGTGCGTGCCGAAGCCCGCGAGCGCGAGCAGCGCGATCCCCACCGCAGCCGCAGCCGCGGCCAGCAGCACGGCCCGCCGGCGCGGCCGGGCCGCCGCGACGAGGAACGGCACCACCAGCCCGGCCGACGCCTTGAGCCCGGCGGCCGCCGTGGCGATGGCCGCTCCGGCGCGCGGCTGACGACCGACGAACGCCGCGACGCCGGCCATGGTCACGAGCACCACGAGCGTCTCGTTGTGCGCGCCCGCCACGTCGTGCACGAGCACGAGCGGGTTGATCCCGACGAGCAGGGCCGGCGCCACCGGGTCGCGGCCCAGCAGCTCCGCCACGCGCCAGGTGAACGCCACGATCCCGAGCGACGCGGCCGCCGCCACGACCTTCAGCACCCAGAAGGCGCCGGCCACCCCGAGGCCGGACAGCGGATAGGTGAGCAGCGTGAAGGCGGGGCCGTAGACCGATTCCGCGTCCTTCGAGCCGGCGAACGGGAACACCGCGTCGCCGGGTATGTCGAGCGGCGCGTGCGTGTACGGGTCGAGGCCGTGCTCCACCCCGAGGCGCGCGTACGCGATGTACGAGAAGACGTCCTGCGAGAGCAGCGGCGGCGCGAGGAGGAACAGGACGTGAAGCCCCGCGATCGTGCCGATCGCCGCCCGTCGCGACACGTCCGCCGCTCGCAGGATGACGACCGCGTAGAGCACGAGCGCCAGCCACAGCCCGGCGTAGAAAAGCGGCCCGGCGAGCGGCCCGTTCGCCCCCGAGGCGCCCGCGAAGCGCAGCGGTCCGAGCAGCCAGCCGGGCGAGCCTCCGACGGTCGCCAGCACGAGGTTGGACCCGCGCGCCGCGGGGAGCACCGCGAGCAGGACGTAGACGACGCACAGCCCGGCCAGCGCGATCCGCGCGGCGGTGGGCCGCCTACTTGTTGCCGTTGCCGTTCCCGTTGCCGGGGTTGCCGCCACCGTTGCCGTTCCCGTTGCCATTGCCGTTCCCCGGCGGGCTCGGCGGCGGGGTCGTGTTCGGCGGACCCTGCGGCGGCGAGGCGTACAGGCGCGGGTCGTAGCCCTTGTAGCCCCCACCACCGGCCGAGTTGTTGGATCCGCTCGGCGGCGAGCTGTAGTTGTTGCCCGGGAGGCTCTGGCCGGTGGCGGCGTGGTTGCCGTAGAAGGCGCTCCAGTGGACCGGCGTGGTCGGCTTCGGGAACGAGCTGCAATCCGTGTGCGCGGGGAGCATGAAGTCGTGCCAGATCTGCGCCGGGAAGGTCCCGCCGGCCACCTCGATGCCGTGCACGCTGCGCATCTCCGTGAGCGCGTTCGGGTAGCCGACCCAGACCGACGTGGACATGTTCGGCGTGTAGCCCACGAACCACGCGTCGTTGTAGTTGTCGGTGGTGCCCGTCTTGCCCGCGGCCGGGCAGCCGTAGTTGGCCTTGGTGCCGGTGCCGCGCTGCACGTTCATCTGGAGGATCCGGGTGACCTCGTACGCCTCGCCGTCGGTGATCACCCGCTTGCGCTTGGGCTTGCCGAGGTCGTCGACCTTGCCGTCCGGGAATGTGACCCTGCGGATCGCGCGCGGCTCCGAGTACATCCCGCCGGCGGCGAGCGTCGCGTACGCGCTCGCCATCTCGAGCGGAGAGACGCCGATGCGGAGGCCGCCGAGGCCCTCGGACGGGATCCCGTCGAGCTTCGTGCGGATACCGAGCAGGTGCGCCGTCTTGGCGACCTCCTTCGGCCCGACGTCGATGTCGAGCTGGGCGTACACGGTGTTGTCCGACTTGAGCGTGGCCGTGACGAGGTTCATCGCGCCGCCGTAGGTGCCCGCGTAGGTCTTGACCGTCCACGGGCCGTAGCCGGGCACGTTGAGCGACAGCGGCTTGGACACGTAGATCGTGGAGTTGGGGTTGATGCCCTGGCGGATCGCGGTGGTGAGCACCATGGTCTTGAACGCCGAGCCGGGCTGGCGGTGCCCCTGCGACGCGAGGTTGAAGGCGCGGTCGTTGTACGTGCCGCTCGACGCCATCGCCCTGATGTAGCCGGTGTGGGGGTCGATCGACACGATCGCGGAGCTCGGGTCGCCGGGGTAGCTCAACTGGTTGGCGATCGCGCGGCGACCCTCGTCCTGGAGCTTGGGGTCGACCGTGGTGTAGACGCGCAGCCCGCCCTGGCGGAAGACGTTGACGCCGTAGCGCGAGATCAGCTGGTCCTGCACGTAGTCGAAGAAGTACGGCTCGCGGCGCTTGGTGTAGAGGTTGGTGCGGCGCAGGCCGAGCGGCTTCTGGGACGCCGCGGCGGCGCGCTCGGGCGAGATGAAGTGGCTCCTGGCCATCGCCTGGAGCACGTCGTTGCGGCGCTGGAGGGCGGCGGTCGGCTCCCGGAACGGGTTGAACTGCGACGGCGCCTGCGGCAGCCCCGCGAGCAGCGCCGCCTGGGCGAGCGAGAGGTCCTTCACGTGGTGGTAGAAGAACGTCTGCGCCGCGGCCTCGACGCCGATCGCCGTGCGGCCGTCGACGGTTCCGTATGGCACGTCGTTCAGGTAGTTCAGGAGGATCCAGCGCTTGCTGTGCAGCTTCTCCAGCTCGTCGGCCATCTTGGCCTCGCGGATCTTGCGCTTGAGGTCGCGCTTCGGGTCCTTGATGTAGAGGTTGCGGACGAGCTGCTGGGTGATCGTGGAGCCGCCCTGGAGCGACTTGCCGGTGGTCACGTCCTTGAACGCCGCGCGCGCGATGCCGGCGATGTCCACTCCGCCGTGGCGGTAGAAGCGGCGGTCCTCGATCGCGACGGTGGCCTGGCGCAGATCGGCCGGGATGTCGCCCCAGCGAACCGGCGTGCGGATCGTGTCCGACTGCACGTAGCCGAGCCGCGACCCGTCGGCCGCGTAGACGATCGAGCTCGTGCCCTTGTCGATCGGCTTCAGACGTGCGATGTCCGGCGCCGTGTTGGCCACCGCGATCACGTAGCCGATCGCGGAGAGCGCGCCGACGATGATCGCCGAGACGATCACGGCCACCACCACGAGCACGACCCTGCCGCGGCCGTTGCCGGCGTGCCTGCGCTGCTTTCGCTTGCGGTAGCTCATTCGGGCGGCGGGTGGGGCGCCCGGATGCGATTGGGCGCGGCTCGTGAGCCGCCTAGGCGCCGGCTCCTGAGGATAGTCCTTCGGTCCTGAGACGTTCGAGGCAGCTGGCCCTCAGTCCTGCCGCGATGGCGCCTCTGTCGGAGGCGCGCTCCGACCAGGTGCGAACCGCGATCCGCACGGCGTCCTTCTCGATCTCCGCGACCTCGACGTCCACGTCGCCCGCCGAGCGCAGGGTGGTCATGGCGCGCACGAGGTCGGTGTCCGGCGGGATCCAGACCGACACCTCCACGCGCGTGCGCGGGTCGGCGATCGTGTGGTTCTGGATCGGGCTCTGCGCCAGGCGCTCGTTGGGGACCACGAAGCGCGAGCCGTCGTCCGTGCGTATGTACGTGTAGGTGACGCGGATGTCCTCCACCGTGCCGGTCACCTCCTCGAAGCTCACGAGGTCGCCGATCCGGATCGGCTGGGTGATCGCGAGGAGCACGCCGGCCACGGCGTTGGCGAGGGTCTGCCGCGCCGCGAAGCCGACCACGAGGCCGAGCACCGCGGAGGATGCGAGCACGCCCGTGGCCACGCGCTTGACCGCCGCGAACTGCGCGAGCGCCAGGGCAACCCCGAGCACGAGGATCGTGACGTAGAGGAGGCGCCGGACCAGCCGGACGCGCGTGCCCGCCACCGGCGACATGTCGGCGTCGGCGCGCCGCGCCACCGCGCGATCCACGAGCTGGGCCACCACGAACGCGACGAGCACGGTCGCCGCCGCGGTGATCACGTTGCGGTGGTCCGCCCAGAACGAGGCGCCGACGGGCATCGCGCGGCAGCGTACGGGCGCCCGCCGACGACGCCATGATCCGCGCGTGACACGCGCGGTTCTCCTCGACGCACTCGGCACGCTGGTCCGGCTCGAGCCGCCGGCGCCGCGCCTGCGGGCCGAGCTCGCCGCGCGGGGCTTCGAGGTCGGCGCGGAGGCGGCCGAGCGCGCGTTCGCCGCCGAGATCGCCTACTACCTCGAGCACCACACCGAAGGCCGCGACGCGAGCACGCTTGCCGAGCTTCGCAACCGCTGCGCCGCCGTGCTCGCGGACGCGCTGGGGGTGCCGGCGCTGCCCGTGGCTGAGGCGCGCGAGGCGATGCTCGCCGCGATTCGCTTCGAGCCGTTCGCCGATGCGGCCCCGGCGCTGCGCGAGCTGCGCGTACGCGGCCTGCGCCTGGTGGTGGCCAGCAACTGGGACTGCTCGCTCCCGGAGGTGCTCGAGCGCGCCGGCCTGGCCGCCCTGGTCGACGGCGTCGTGTCGTCGGCCCAGGCGGGGGCGCGCAAGCCGGACCCGCGACTGTTCGAGGCGGCGCTCGCGGCGGCCGGCTGCGGGCCGGACGAGGCGGTGCACGCGGGCGACTCGCTCGACAACGACGTGGCGGGCGCGATCGCGGCGGGGATCCGTCCTGTGCTCGTGGACCGCGACGGCACCGGCGAGCCGCCGGCGGGCGTTCCGGTGATCGCCCGGCTCGGCGAGCTGGCGGCCCTAATCTAAGCCGCCGTGCAGTACGGCCCGCAATACGGACACGGCTATGCGTTTCCGCACCCGCCGCCGCCCGATCCCCCGGAGCGCCCGGCGGGCGTCGCGCCCTGGCCGCGCTGGCCCGTCTGGTACGGGCCGGCGGCGTTCGGCTGCGGGCTCGTCTCGGCGGTGATCGTCGGCGGGATCGTGGCCGCCGCGAGTGGCGACACGAACGGCAAGCTCGGCACCACCACCACGCTGATCCTCACGGCCGTGCTCGACGCCGTCTTCGTGGCCTTCGCGATCCTGTTCGCGTCGATGACCGAGCGGCCGCGCGCCGCGCACTTCGGACTCAGGCGCGCGCCGTTCTGGCGCACCGTCGGCTGGGCCGGCCTTGGGATGCTGAGCTTCTACCTGCTCTCGGCGGGCTACGCCCAGCTGATCAAGGACCGCGGCCACCAGCCGGTGCTCGAGGAGCTCCACGCGAAGGACACGACGTTCACGCTGATCGCCGTCGCGATCCTCGTGATCGTGGTCGCGCCGGCGGCGGAGGAGTTCTTCTTCCGCGGCTTCTTCTACCGCGCGCTGCGATCGCGGATGGGCGTGGCGCTGGCGGCGGTCCTCGACGGCGTGCTGTTCGGGGCGATCCACTACGACGGGTCGAGCACGCTGGTGCTGCTGCCCGTGCTCGCCGTGCTCGGCTTCGTGTTCTGCCTCGTCTACGAGAAGACCGGGACCCTCTTCGCCACCATCGGGCTCCACTCCCTGAACAACATCGTGGCGTACGGGAGCGAGACGCACGACTGGGCCGTGGCTGGCAGCGTCGGCGGCGTGATGCTCACGGCGTGCGTCGTGATCCCGCGCCTCGTGGGCAGCGGGCTGCCCTCGCCGGCGCGGGCATGAGCGCGGCGGGCGCGGCGGTCGAGGCGCACGGCCTGGTCAAGCGCTACGGCGCCCTCACCGCCGTCCGCGGGATCGACTTCGAGGTCCGGCCGGGCGAGTGCTTCGGCTTCCTGGGCCCGAACGGTGCCGGCAAGACGAGCACGATGAAGGCGATCTACGGCCTGGCCAAGGTCGACGGCGGCGAGCTGCACGTGCTCGGGCTCGACGCGCGCACGAAGCGCCGCGAGATCAAGGCGCGGATCGGCGTGGTCCCGCAGGAGCAGAACCTCGACGGCGAGCTCAGCGTGCGGGAGAACCTCGTGATGCAGGCGACCTACCACGGCATCCGCGCCGACGGCAGGATCGACGAGCTCCTGCGGGCGGCGCTGCTCGAGAAGCGCGCGGACTCGAAGCCGCAGGAGCTCTCGGGCGGGATGAAGCGGCGGCTCCTGATCGCCCGTGCGCTCGTGAACGACCCCGAGGTGGTCGTGCTCGACGAGCCGACCACCGGCCTCGACCCGCAGGCGCGGCTGGCGGTCTGGAACCTGCTCGAGGACCTCAAGGGCCGGGGCGTGACGCTGATCGTGACGACGCACTACATGGAGGAGGCCGACCGGATCTGCGATCGCCTCGTGATCATGGACCGCGGCGAGATCGTGGCGGCGGGGACGCCCGCCGAGCTGCGCGAGCGCTACGGCCAGCCCACCCTCGAGGGCGTGTTCCTGGCGGTGGCCGGACACAGCCTGCGCGAATGAACGAGCAGCTCCGCGCCTACCTGCCAACCCCGCGCGTGGCGATGCGCGTGTGGCTGCGCAACGTGCGCGTCTTCTCGAAGGTCTGGAAGCAGGGGCTCCTGCCGCAGTTCTTCGACCCGCTCTTCTACCTGATGGCGATGGGGTTCGGGCTCGGCACCTACCTCGCGCGCGTGAATGGGATTCCCTACCGGGAGTTCATCGCGCCCGGTCTCGTGGCGTCGTCGGTGATGTGGGCGGCGTCGTTCGAGACGACCTGGAACATCTACTTCAAGATGGAGGAGAAGCGGCTGTACGACGCGATCCTCGCAACGCCGGTGGAGGTGCCCGACCTCGTCGCGGGCGAGGTCGCGTGGGCCGCCACGCGGTCGGTGATCTACGGCACGACCTTCATCGTGATCGTCGCGCTGTTCGGGCTGGTCGCGTCGCCGTGGGTGCTTGCGGTGCCGCCCTTCCTCGTGCTCGGCGGCGCCTGCTTCGGGATGCTCGGCATCGGGTTCTCGGCGCTCGCGGCGCGCGTGGACCTCTACTCGTACTACTTCACGCTCTTCGTCACCCCGATGTTCCTGTTCAGCGGCATCTTCTACCCGTTCGACAAGCTGCCCGACTGGGTCGGCACGGTCGCCTGGTTCACGCCGCTGTACCACCTCGTCAACATCACCCGCTCCCTCATACTCGACCCGGATCTGGGTACGGTCCTCGGGAACTCCCTGTGGCTCCTCGTGCTCACCCTCGTACTCTTCGTCGTCCCCGTCAGGTGGATGCAGCGGCGCCTGGTCACGTAGAGGGAACCGCCGCGTCTAGTAGAAATCCCGTTTCGATGATCCGCCGCCCAGCCATCGTCGCCGCCCTCGCTTGCGCGCTCGCGCTTCCGGGCGCGGCGCACGCACAGCTCCCGACCGGTCCACCGCCGGGTCCGCCGCCGACCGTCAAGCCGCCCAAGGACGCGCGGATGGACATCGCGCTCAGGTCGGGCCGGGTCGACCGCAAGACGCGCTGGATCCTCAGCGGCGACAAGCTCCTGGTGAAGGGCCACATCTGGCCGTTCGTCAAGGGTCAGCAGGTGCGCATCGACCTCTACCGCTCCGGCAAGGTGATCGGCCACCGCGTCGTCAAGGTCCAGAGGGACAAGACGCGCAAGAACGCGGGCAAGTACCAGTACCGGTTCAGCATCAAGGACGACGGCAAGTACACCGTCGTCGCGCGCCACAAGGGCAACCTCGCGCAGGGGGAGGGCAAGTCCGAGAAGGAGCACGCGCGGGCGATCCCCGGCAGCGTGCGCGGCGAGGAGAGCACACGGCTCCTCCAGATCTCGCTGCGGAGCCTCGCGTTCGTCTCGCCGCTCAACGGCAGCCTCGACGACGCCACCCGCCGGGCCGTGCTCGCCTACCGAAAGGTCAACGGCTGGGACCGCACCGGCTCGCCCACGCCCACGGTCTTCCGGCGCGTGTTCAACGGGCGCGGGCGCTACAAGCTTCGCCATACGAGCCCGTCCAAGCACGTGGAGGCCGACCTCTCGCGCCAGGTGATCGTGCTGGTCGACCACAAGCGGCCCCAGCAGATCTACACGATGTCGTCGGGCAAGCCGTCGACGCCGACCGTGCAGGGCACGTTCCACTTCTACCGCCGCGAGCCGGGCGCCAACTCGCACGGCATGTACTACTCGACCTACTTCTACGGCGGCTACGCCGTGCACGGCTACCCCAGCGTGCCGGCCACCTACCCGGCGAGCCACGGCTGCGTGCGCGTGCCGATCCCGGACGCGTACCGGATCTACCAGTCGATCGACATCGGCGAGACGATCTACGTCTTCAGCTAGCGCCGGCCGGGCAGGTACGCGATCAGCAGCCGGGCCAGTACGCCGTAGACGAGCAGCGCCAGGAGCGTGGCCACACCGCGCTTGACCCAGATGCTGCCTGAGTTGACGACGCCCGAGAACGGCTGGATCAGCACGTCGTCCGCGTCGTCGATCGCCTCGCGCACCTTGCCGTGCTCCTTCTCCCGCTGGCGCTCGGTCTCGGGACTCGGCGCGGGCTTGTTGATCCCCTTGAGCTTGTCGACCTGATCCTTCGAGCCGCCCTTGGCCTGCTCGATCGCGAACAGGCCGAAGGAGATCACCAGGATCGCGCAGGCGATGGTCGAGGCCCAGCGCAGGATGGTCTGGAGCAGCGTCACGACGCGCCTCCGGCCGCCGCCGGGCGCCGCGCCTGACGCGGGCGGGCGCGGAACGGGGCGAGCGCCTCGACCGTGGCCTCGTGGCCGCGGCGCATGAGCTCGGGCCAGCGGCGACGGTCGAGGAACAGGTCGTAGAAGGCGGCGCCGCGCGTCTCCCCGGGGTCGAGCGGCTCGATCAGCGTGACGCGGTCGCCCAGCCGCCGGAGGTTGCGGCGCGCGAGCTCGAGGTGGCCGCCCGCGGCGATCCGCCGGCTCAGGTCGATCAGCGACAGGCTGCGCGCGTCCGAGCCGTCCACGTCGTCGCCCTCGAGCCCCGGCGGGAGCAGCACGTTGAGCCCGAAGACGCGGTCGAAGCCGCCGTCGTCGACGATCGGCTCGGTGGGGAAGGCGTCGATCACGCCGCCGTCGACGTAGAGGTCACCCTCAACCCGCACGGCCTCGACGGCCACCGGCAGTGCCACCGCGATCCGCACCAGTTCGCCGAGGGTGAGCTCCGGCGTGGTCTCGGAGCCGAACTGCTCCAGCCGGCCGCGATCGACGTTGTAGACCGTCGTGTGGATCGGGATGTCGGTCTCGCCGGCGAGCATCCGCCAGAGCCGCCGGT